>NZ_JSVA01000019.1:0-27058 GCF_001267955.1 Roseivirga seohaensis subsp. aquiponti | reverse complement strand
GTAACGCTATTTCAGGACGGGACACAAATACATATAGAAAAGGCACCTTAGCAATAAGGTGTCTTTTTTTGTTTTTTAAGGTTTAAAATTCAAACAAACATTGGGCACATAATCATTAATTGATATCTTTGCGCTCTCGAAAGGGCGTTGTGGCCGAGTGGCTAGGCAGAGCTCTGCAAAAGCTCGTACAGCGGTTCGAATCCGCTCAACGCCTCAAGTAAAAGCATCAATCAGAAATGGTTGATGCTTTTTTGTTTTGGATGGTATAAAACCGTTGAAACGGTTAATGTTTGCATTATATGACATAGCCCACGGTTTAAACCGTGGGCTATGTCATGAGCCCTAATAAGCAATGGTTTTAACCATTTTCATGATAAAAATATAGAAACTGAAATGTGTGAGAATACAGAGAATTGTGGCTGATATAGGTCATGTTTACTTCATCATAAATCATTCTTTAAAGCGAAACCGCCTATTTTCCTTCCCTGAGATAACGAAGGGGCTAAAGATTTGAATAGGAAAATTGAAATGTTGTTAATGTCTGTCTTGCGGTTAAGCACGGGCAGAGTCCTATATTTCATAGTTAGTCACAGGTTCGGAGCACCTGCGACAGTGGCTTAATTTTGATTGATTTCAATTACTATTAATTTATTAAAGGGGTGAGAAGGGGCTGGAGTGCTTTTAAGCTTAGAAATTTCAAACCAATTATGTCCGAAATTATCGTGAAGATCATAGAAATCTTGAGCAGTTACAGTATAGTAGATACCTAAGTCTTCCCCATTTTTATTAAAGGCTCCAATATTTAAGTTGTCAATATTTTCCAAGTCCATAGATATAGGTCGAATAAAATAGCCCTTTGCAAAATGGTAGTTGATCTTTTGTAGTTGGTATCCGTCAGTCCACTTTTTGTCAGTGTGTTTTGGATTGAGAACAAATAGAGAATCGCCTTGAGAAAAAGGATAAACTGAGGCTTGAGTTTTGGCTTCTTTTGTATCGTATGAATCAGACTTTATTGTTAAATATGGTTGAATGTGCGTAACAGGTTTTTTTGTTTTGGCGTCAACGATGCTAACCACTAAAAGCCCCGAATTGTCGAAAGGGCAATGTTGTGCAGAAGCATAGGTAAGTGATAATGAAAATATGTAGAGTGAGAAAACCGATTTCATACTGCGCTTATAGATTTTTCAAGAAATTACTCCTTGTATAAAAATAGCTTAAATAGTTCCGACTTAGCAAGTTTCGGTGTTGAATTAATAATGCTTTAGTGACGAGGTAGTATAAAAAAATGGCCCCAAAAGTTACCTAGAGACCATTTCAATTTGAATACACTACTTTCTAATTCGCAGATTCGTTTGGTATGGCATAGGTTACGTAAATGCCATTATTGTCGGTGATAATACAGGTGTTCCCTCTTTTTCCATCTGTTCCAAACGACATTACCGTAGTTGGATTTGTAGATGGATATGCCAGTATATACATGATAGGTACATAAAGAATACTTTTCATTGGGGTAGTAATTTGAGTGCCAGCATAAACCACTTCGTTATCGTTTACTACAGTCAATTTAACACCCTGCTTGTTGGTCATTGGTACACCTCCAAAAGCAGATAGTGGCACTGGGTTAAACAGGGTATAGCCTGTTACGTTATTATGCCCCATCACTGTTCCTGCAACCGATGCAAGTGACCTATTAGCCGGATCATAGGCTTTATTGAAAGTGAGCGTAATGGCTTGATTAGGCATGGTCAGCTTATTTTCAACGAAACTCATTGTAGTATCAAAATAGAAACCTTGAGAAGTAACTCCGTCTAATGATACACCAATCATAACCACATAGTCATCGCCTAGTCCATTTATATACTGTGCTTCTATTGATATAAAAGCAAGTGGAGTAATGGACGGAAGTGAGTAATAGCCACTGAATTGAGCTAAATCTTTAGCAGCACCAGGGGTGAGGCTTGGTATTTCATTCGATGCCATTACCGGAAATGGAATGGTTTGTAACGATCTTGAGACAACAGTATGGCTTGTGTTATTTACGGTCATATTGTTGCAGGCAAAGCCACCAGCGGCAGCCGTGCCCATGATTAGGCTAATGGAGTTGTTTCCTTCTGTAAATGAAAAGAAGTACATATTTAAATTGTATGAAAATGAACCAACAGTACTTAGTGTTCCATTCCCCGTGATGTCATATGAAATTTGATAGTTGTCTTCAATTTTCATTACAGGTAACATCGTTTTAGTTGTTTTACTAGGGCTGAGGTGAAGTGGAACGGTTTCGTAATACTCGCCAATATATTGAGCATAAGGAATTGGGTTATTGTAGGTTTTACCAGTGACCGTTACAGGCGTTCCGCCATAAGGAGTAATAGAACCAGAGAAAGAGGCTGTTGTGCCATTTTGCTGACCACTATGAGTAAAAGTCAGAGAAATACCGAAGGTATTCGCGGCTGTTCCGGTTTGTATCAGGTGTGTACCATCAAAGGTTCCGGTAAACGGAACACGATAAGAAGTTTTACCATCCATACATATGATGAGTGCTAGATCATAAATAGGGGTAGAAGATCCATTTTGAATATGAATGTTAGTGTCTACTGTAAAGAAAGCTCCAGGTGTATTATCCATTGAGTAATAGCCATTGAAAATCATAAGGGCCAATAAGTCAGGGCTGGTGGTTACTTGAAGAGGGTCGGTATCCTTATACTTTTCTGCCATTTTTTGGTGGTAGCTTAGCAACTCACCCATCGGGATTTCTGAGCTTGCATTTTTTGGATTTTGTGAATCTTGCATTGGGTTGGGGTTTTAGTTAAAAAATTAAATCAATTGGCCCACAGTTCTTCCATTCAGAAATAACTTAAAGAAAGATATGGGCATCCTTAATGATTAATTAGCTCATTAAAGGTGACCCAAATATGATGGTTAGAAAATAAGCTTGACTACCCTCTAAGGGTGAGAATTACTGATACCTACAAAGTGTATAAGCTAGGTGGAATGCCGATATAATGGCTTAGAGGTTATTTATAAGTAAGAGTCGGTAGGTAGGGGATTACTACCGAACTCTGCTTTACAAGAGAGACCACATTTTACACACTGCTCAGAACAGTCACCCTGCTACGAGACCTCGGAGGTCTTTTTCAGTAACACATTAGTCAGGTGGCATGTTGGTAATTAATCGAGAACTATCGGTTGGAAACCGATTTGTAGTAACTCCTCGATGCAATCGAGGAGGAGTGGGGCAAGCACATAACCAGTTCGTTTATTGCCATCAACAAAAGGATGATTCTTAACTATGCTTTCAATAATTGCAGCTGCTTTGTCGATTGGACGAGGGTATAGCTCTTGTCCATTAAAAGTTTGATAAGGACGGTTCAATGCGGAATCTAAAAGTTCTTGGTCTCGAACCCCTTCAGAACTACCAAACCGTTCAATTAGAATGGAATGTATTTCAAGAACTTCGCGCTCTGAGATCATTGGGCTAGTCTTTCAAGAAGCTCTTTGTCTTCCGTTAAGATGGTTCTTAGGTTTTGAGATAGGCTCACAGATTTGTCAGACTTGCCTTGAACAGACTTTAAATAGTCGTAAACTTCTTGGAGTGCTTTTTCCGGTGTATTGTCCAATAATTGGTTGATTGCTGTTTTCACTTCTTCTCTGCTCATGGTTCAATTTACGAAATCCATTTAAATATGGTTAACCAAATGCTGGGTGTCTTGATTAAACCATGGGCTAAAATTCATCGTCATTCTTTCCGAAGCTTCGGTGTGTCTGTTTAAGGCCGCACCTGTCAAGAAACAGTCACCCTGTAAGGGTCTTTTTCAGTAACACATTTGTCAGGTGGCTTGTTGATAATTGAACGATAATTATCGGTTATAAACCGATTTGTAGTAACTCCTCGATGCAATCGAGGAGGAGTGGGGAAGTTGCCTAAAAGTTCGGGAATAACCTATCTGTCATTCCCCCAACAAACAAAAAAGCCCAACTCTTTCGGGTTAGGCTTTGCGTATTTTATGTCGTTTTAAAATAGTGTTTATTCAAAATGATATAAGAAAATCATTTCACCTGTAAAAGCAGGTTTTGGGTTGTCTTTGATTTCGAGTTTCACATTCAACTGGCATTTGGTAATGCCTCGTAAATCGGCCAAAGAAGTGAGTTTTACCCTCAGTCTTACTTCAGAATCGGCCACTACGGGCTGATTAAATTTAAGCTTTTCGATGCCGTAATTAATCATCATTTTGATGTTACGGATATCGGCAATTTGCTCCCATAAATGCGGCAGAATAGATAAAGTTAAATAACCATGGGCAATGGTATTTCCAAAACCGCCTTCAGATTTAGCTCTTTCAGGGTCGGTATGAATCCATTGGTGGTCTAGTGTGGCATCGGCAAAAACATTAATTCTTTCTTGGTCAATTTTAAGGTAATCTGAAACACCCAGTTCCTTACCAATGTGTTCTGCAAATTCTGCGTGGCTTGCTATAACTAACTTTTCCATATTGTGCTTCAATATTGCTCAAATTTACTCGATTTAGCGATTAAAATTTATTCTATTTTAACAATTCTAAAAGTCAATTGTCAACTGGTATCCTGTTTTTTTGACATTTTCCTCTGCTTCGTCTTGCTCAAAATTAGAGCATGTAACGCCCAATAGGCGCACGCCTTCCGGAAAATCTTCCCAGTTCACCTGCTCAAGTAAATTGAAAGTCAGCTGTTTAAGTGTTTCGCTACTCACTATGTTTTCGGTTTGAGTAACGCTTCGGGTAATCTGGCTAAAATCTTTGAATTTTATTTTAAGGGTAAGGGTTTTGCCAAATGTGTCGGCCTTTTCTAATCTTTTATGAACGGTTTGAAGGATTGGGTCAAGCGCCATTTTCATATCCTCAATCTCGACCAAATCTTGGTCAAAAGTGTTTTCTGCCCCCAATGATTTACGGATTCTATTAGGGTTTACGGGGCGGTAATCATGCCCCCTCACAATATCATAATAGAACGACCCTGCCTTGCCAAACTTTACTTTGAGCGCTTCTTTCGTCCACTGTTTTAAATCGTAGCCGGTGTGAATACCCAAAGCGTGCATCTTTTTGGCCGTTACTTTTCCTACCCCAAAAAACTTATCTACTTCTAGTTTTTCTAAAAACGAAATTGCTTTTTCAGGACCAATCAGGGTAATACCGTTGGGCTTTTGATAGTCGCTGGCAATTTTGGCCAAAAACTTATTGATGGAAATACCTGCAGAGGCGGTTAAACCCGTTTTCTCAAAAATCTGTTTCCGAATGGCTTTGGCAATCAAAGTAGCAGAGGGAATGCCCTTTTTGTTTTCGGTTACGTCCAAAAAAGCTTCGTCTAAAGAAAGCGGTTCTACTAAATCGGTGTATTCCAGAAAAATGCTTCGAATAACGTTTGAAACTTCCTTGTACCTTTCAAACCGAGGCGGGGTGAAAATAATATGCGGACATTTTTGATAGGCCGTTTTGGAAGGCATGGCCGAGCGCACTCCGTATTTACGGGCCTCATAGCTGGCCGCAGCCACAACGCCTCGTTCTTTACTTCCGCCTACCGCCAAAGGTTTGCCTCTAAACTCGGGCTTATCCAGCTGTTCTACCGAAGCAAAAAAAGCATCCATATCGATATGAATGATTTTGCGATCGGTATTGGGCAGCTTTTTCTCCATTGGTTCGAAATTAAGCAACGATTTTATGAACTTTACGATCTGAGTTCGATTAATAAAGCGAGATTAAGTGAACTAACTCTCCAGAAGTTCTCAACGATAGTACGGTTGGAGTTATAAAGATCTTCCAAAGTCAAAGAAATCAACTTTTGGAGGGCTTGCGTTTAATTTAATTTCAGATTTCATTCTTCAAAAGGTTGTTATTTTCATTTATGAACCGTCAAAAAAAGATATTCGTGATTGTAGCCATTTTGTTCATTCTGGCCACCATTCTTGTGGGTTATGATATTACTACCAGAACGAGTTTTCCGGGCTCTAAAAAACTGTTGAAGGAATCGATTGCGCCTTCGGAAGAGAATACTCAGGATTCGCTTAAAATCGATAGCCTTAAAGAAAAGTAAAACAGTTTTATTAAACTTGAGTTAACCTTTCAGCATGACAAAAACGGGCAAAAAGATAGACCTAGATCGGATTGATTTAGAGAAAATGAGCGAAATGACGACCGAGAACCCCGGCCTCATTAGCTTTCCGCATACGGTAGGTGGCGCCATGATTAAGCCGGAAGACAAAGGAAGGATTAAAGGCAGAGCTGTGGCGGCCATGCATGAGCAAACCGAAATGCAGGTCAAACAGATTTATAAGCAAATGCAACTGTTGGCCGAACAAGCCAAGGCCATTCAAGAAAGGGTAGAAGTTTCTGAACGAATCTATATGGCCAAAATGAGTTTTGAGCCTTTGATCGGAAAAACCTATCACCTCTACGAGCGCGAAGACGGAACGGATTTACTTTCATTAATAGGTCCAAAGGAATGGGGGAGGTCTAAGCCCTTCAAACAATTTATCTCCAGCGTAAAACTGCTGGCCGACCATACTTGGGAGGTGTTAACTTCTGAGCCTGATTCTTCTGAATAGAATTTTAGCGGTTAGCATAAGGGTCTTTGAATGGCTTTATGATTTTTCCTGTGGTATCAATTTCTCCAGTCCAACCTTTAAGATTAGTGACAATGGACGTTCCGTTTACAAAATTAGCGCCATATTTATATTGATAGGGAATTACCAGCTCACCTTCTTTATTGATAAAACCCCACCAACCATTAGGCTTTTTTACTGCCGCTAATCCATCGGCAAAAAAATAAGCATCTTCATAATTGAAAGGGATCACGGTTTCACCTTGTTTATTAATGAAGCCATATTTTCCTTGATATTTCACTGCAGCAAGACCTTCTGAAAAGCTTCCTGTATAATCGTATTTGAAGGGAATAACGGTTTCGCCCTTCTTATTGATAAAGCCAGCATTTCGATTTTTTTCTAAGGTAACAGCGGCAAGGCCTTCCTGAAACTTTGAAGCAGAGGAATAGATCATCGGAATAACCATTTCTCCAGTAGTGTCAATGTATCCGTATATGTCAGTAGCAAAATTTAATGGTTTACCTACGGCAATAAGTCCCTCGCTTAACCAACCAACCTTAGGGTAATCTATCTTAAGGGCAGTTTTTCCAGTTTTATCAATGTATTGGTATTTGCTGTTTGCCAATTGTACTTGCGCCCAACCTTTTTCATTAAAATTGTTTACAGAACGATAAAACGTGAATGGAATGATGGTTTCTCCATCTTTATTTATGGCAGCATACTTTCCATTTTTCTTTACCCAAGCCAAACCTTGACTAAAGGGTTCTGTATTGTCATAGTTAAGCGGAATTGCTATGTTTCCATACTCATCGATATAACCACTTTTAGATTGATAATAAAATGGGTATAGATATTCATTTTCATCATCAAAATGGGCCCATTCCAGTTTTTCTTCGATGGCTTCCATTAGCTCTCTTTCTGCTTTATTTTGAGCTGCTAGCCTTGCTTGTCTTGCTTTTTCTTTTCGGATAACATCATTTATACTGTCCTTTTGGTGTTGTAACTTGATAGCGGCTCGCTGCTCTTTTAGCTTGTTGTCTACTTTTACAATGTAGCTATACACCTCACTTTTTATATTTTCGGCCGCGCTATCGCTGTAATTGGAAAATTGATCGAGGCTTGCTTTGGCGTTGGAGTAATCACCTTTGGCGTAGTAAGCTTTTACTTTTAAATGAAGCACACGTGCGTTTGTACTCCCTAATGTTTTTTCGACCTCAATT
This sequence comes from Roseivirga seohaensis subsp. aquiponti, assembly GCF_001267955.1. Classification (NCBI taxonomy): domain Bacteria; kingdom Pseudomonadati; phylum Bacteroidota; class Cytophagia; order Cytophagales; family Roseivirgaceae; genus Roseivirga; species Roseivirga seohaensis. The sequence goes on along the minus strand of NZ_JSVA01000019.1, from coordinate 19,267 downwards.
AAATTAGAAATGGCTCTACTGAAGTTATTGTTGTCATATGCTTTTACTGCTTCTAAATAATAAGCTTTTGCCTTGTCGTTGGTGGTTTGGGAGTAGCCTATGTTTAAAAAAGAGGTTAAGATGAAAAGTGTTAAGACTAAATGCTTCATTGAAATTAGTTTTTAATAATTAAAAGGGTGCCTTTATAGCCCGTAGTGATATTCCATTCGTTGTTGTAGAGAAGGGTGCTGTTTTGGTCTTCAATTCTAAATTGAGCAGTATTGTTACCCAATGAGCCTTGATTTAATGCCCTAAATGATATTTTATTAATGCCTTCGGTAAGTTCCACATTGAAAGTGGAAAATGATGCTGAAAGCGTGTAATTCGATTCTATTACTTTTCCATTGTGAAGTATTTCAACACGATCCCCATCAATATCACCATGATCACGGCAGCGGACTCTAATATACTTTGTGGTTACGGTTTTATGCCCCAAATACTGGTCTCCAGAGGCTTCTGCTAGTTTACGCTCAAGTTCGACTTCTTCTTCAACACTTCCTTTTCCGCCCCAGAAATCATCTTCCGTTTTTTTTAATTTTTCCTTTCCACTCCAAAAGTCATCGGCCTTTTCTTGAGTGGTTTCCGATTTCCCATTCCAGAAATCGTCTTCCTTGGCCGTTTTTGCCTTGTCTGTTTTTTCTTCTTCACCACTCCAAAAATCGTCTTCTTTTTGTTCCTCTTCCGTCTCTTTCTTTTCTTCTCTTTTTAGAAACTCGTTGGCCAAACTTTCGAGTTCGTATTTAGGCCATTCTAAATTTGTGATTTTAGCTTTAAGGCTGAAGAAATTGGTGTTAGCATAGAGGTACTTTAGCTTTCTGTTTAATGTTTTCTTAGATGCATCGTCCAATTTCTCATAGTCCGATCTACTTTTATTGAGTACCAAGTAATCGAATTTGAGGTCAGGCTCAGAGTAATTACTTGTGTTTTCTTTCCAAGCTATAAATTCATTCCAGTACATAGGGCTTTCAGGAACAATGTTCTTAATTACTTCCCCACTTTTACCAGCCAATATTTTAGCATCAGGAATTTGATATAAGATTCTTGCCGAAAGCGTATAGGGGTCATACGATTGGCCGTCTTTCTTATAGGAACTTCCTTGATTGAAAAAGGAGGCGTATTCGAAAGATCCACCTCGTTTAACAGAAGACGATCTGCCATCAGCAGTGCCGTAAATCGCAAAATCTATTTTGTAAGGTTTAAGGTTGTCAAACTTCTTTGCCAGATCGGGGTACTTGTTTAGAGAACTTCTCGATACTGAGACTTCTTTGCCTTTGACAGTAACTTTAAAAACCCCAGTACTGTTCCATTTTACTGTATAAAGCTCTACTGGTTCGCCTAAAAGTGTCCACCATTCAATACCAATTGATGCATCTTTTAACAGGCCCGTGGGGTCGCTGTAGAAGTCGCTTTTAACAACACCTATAAATCTATCATTACTATTTCTTGGGATTTTGGATTGCGCATGGCCTATAAAGGGCAGGCATATCAATATTAGAAAAGACCAGTGCGCGGTAAGTTTTACTAACAAATGAAACCGTTTGGATTTGATTAGGTTCTTCAAAGTCTGGTTTGTTTGGAGCTTATATGTTAGCAATGATTGTGCTAAAAAATTCACTCAACTGAAAGGCTACTTCAATACTGCATTTTTGACTCAGCAATTGCAATTAGATCAATATAGGTCAAAAGTGAAAGTAATTTTGGACTATATTTGGTCATTTTACCCTTGGTTGGTGATCAGGATTGAAACGTTTCATTCTCATTATCTTATCTTATTCATTATCTTGTTGTCAACTATTTTCTGACTTATGAAGCTTTTTTCTTTACAACTCCTCATTGTAATTACTTTTTTCTCTTTTTCTTGCGCTAAAGAAGTTCCACCGCCAGCGCCCATTGGGCCGCTGCCGAGTACCGAACAATTGAATTGGCATGAAATGGAATACTATGCTTTCGTCCATTTCAATATGAACACCTTTACGGATATGGAATGGGGACTTGGAGGAGAATCGCCAAGCCTTTTCAACCCTTCGGAATTGGACACCCGCCAATGGGCAAGAGTGGCCAAAGAAGCTGGAATGAAAGGCATTATTTTAACAGCAAAGCACCACGATGGCTTCTCTTTGTGGCCTTCGGCTTATACCGAACATTCTGTAAAAAACAGTCCTTGGAAGAATGGAGAAGGCGATGTGATCAAAGAATTGGCGGCAGCTTGTAAAGAATACGGCCTTAAAATGGGGCTTTACCTTTCGCCTTGGGACAGGAACCATGCCGACTATGGCAAGCCTGAATACATTACTTATTATCGTAACCAAATGAGGGAATTGCTGACCAATTATGGAGAGGTGTTTGAACTTTGGGTAGATGGAGCCAATGGTGGTGACGGCTATTATGGTGGCGCCAACGAAACCCGAAATGTAGACCGAAAAACCTATTACGATTGGGACAGTACTTTTGCGTTGGCCAAAGAACTTCAACCCGATATCGTGGTCTTTAGCGATGGCGGCCCAGATGTCCGTTGGGTGGGAAATGAAAACGGTTTTGCCGATGTTACCAATTGGGCACCATTGAGGCGCAATGAGTTTGCTCCAGGCATTGGGCCATATCAGCAACTCACCTCTGGCCATGAAAACGGAACGCATTGGGTGCCTGCCGAATGTGATGTTTCCATCAGACCGGGATGGTATTACCATGAAAGTCAGGATGATGAAGTGAAATCCTTGTCGGAATTGCTGGATATCTATTATAAATCCGTGGGGAGAAACGGCAACTTGCTGCTTAACTTACCTGTCGATCGAAGAGGTTTGGTACATGAGAATGATGTAAAAGCCTTGATGGAATTGCGCAAAACCCTAGACGAAACTTTTGCAGTGAACTTGGCCAAAGGCGCAAAAGCAGTGGCCTCGAACACCAGAGGAAACAACTATTTGTCTTCCAATATTTTGGATGAAAATAACGGTACCTATTGGGCTACAGAAGATGATGTGATTGAAAGCGAGCTGATGATCAACTTTAGTAAAGAAGCTACTTTTAATCGGTTGGTACTTCAGGAATACATTCCGCTAGGGCAGCGTATTAAAGCGTTTAAAGTGGAAGTGAAGGATGAGGACGGCTATAAGGAAATCGCCAATGAAACCACCATAGGCTACAAACGCATACTTCGATTGCCGCACGTAACCACCAGTCAATTGAAGATTACCTTTACCGATGCCAAGGGAAGTCCGACCATCAGTAATGTCGAAGTTTACTTGGCTACGAGCGAACCTACTACGGAAGAGTAGTTAGCGTAAAGCCATGCTTAAAATCATCAACCAGAATTCACTATGAACTACTTTCGAAGTCTTAGATTTCTATTCGTCACGCTTTTTTTAGGAAGTCAGCTTTCGGCACAAGCGCCAGACTCTTCTAGAATTGTAAGGGTATTGACCTACAATATCTTGCATGGAAAAACGCTCAAAGGCGACTTTGATTTAGATTTAATTGCTTCGGTGATTAGTAAAGAAAAATCTGATTTGGTGGCTCTTCAAGAAGTTGATTTCAAAACCAACCGCTCTAAAAAATACGATTTGGTGACCGAGTTAGGTATTCGCACCAACATGTCGCCACTTTTTGCTCGAGCCATGTATTATGACGGAGGGGAGTATGGAGAAGGTATTCTTTCAAATTTCACTTTCCTAACAACAAAAAATCATCCATTGCCTTATACCGAAGGAAAGGAACCAAGAGCCGCTGCAGAAGTGAATGTAGTGATCAAAAGTGGTGACACCATTCGTTTTGTGGGCACACACTTAGACCATGAAGCGGACGGCCATAACCGATATATTCAAGCCGAAGAATTGAATAAGGTATTGAAAAGGGATAATGTGCCAACCATATTGGTAGGCGATTTAAACGAAACGCCTGAAAACAGGGTCATGCAACTGCTTTTTAAAGATTGGGAGCGGTCATTTGCCGATAATGCATTTACTTTCCCTTCAGATAAACCTACTAAGAAGATTGATTATGTGCTTTTTCGACCTGCCCACAGGTGGAGGGTTTTAGAGAAACGCGTCATTGATGAACGTGTAGCTTCTGACCATAGACCCGTTTTGGTGGTGCTGGAGTTACTCCCTGATCATTAACTAAAATAAATCATGATGGCGCCAACAGCTGTCATTACCAGAATAAACTGCCTAAAAAGTTTATCGTTGACTTTTTTGAGAAGCTTTACCCCGATAAAAAGACCTAAAAGAATGGCGGGTATAACTACTAAATTTATCTTGAGGGTTTCCCAAGTAATGGTACCCCAACTAAAAACATGAAAGGGCATTTTAAAAAGGTTGATGATCAAAAATAGCCATGCAGTAGTGCCAATAAAGGCATCTTTAGGCAAGCGCATAGCTAAGAAAAAGATATTCGAGAACGAGCCTGCTAAATTACCAACCATGGTGGTAAAGCCTGCCGTTAGCCCCATTAAGCCAGCAAAACTAATGTGCTGAGGTACAGCTTTAGATTTTCGCCTGTCCCACCAAAACATAACAACCACTGAAATAAAAATAACAATGGCCATGCTTTTTCTAAAGGAATCTTCGTCCATGCTGTTGCCCACATAAGTGCCGAAAATGACCCCCAACATCATAAAGGGTAGAAGCCTAAAAAGGTATTTCCATTGCGCATGACGGTTGTAGTAGATTACAGCAAATATGTCGCCTACAAGTAACATAGGAAGTAAAATGCCAGTGGAGGCTTTGGCGTCAAAAACAAACGCCATTAAGGCCACAATGATAATGCTAATGCCCTTGATGCCTGATTTGGATAAACCCAAAACAAAAGCAGCGGCCAAAACTACTGACCAATCGATAAATGTTAAGTCTGAAAACACAAGTTCATTTAGTTGGTCACTATTTATATACTACTTGAAAGTTGTTCCTACTGCGTTGTTCTATAATAATTTGTTTGCCTTTAATAAGATTATCAATAGTGGACTGGTTGTAGTTTTTTACCGTAATCATTTCTAGACCTTCATTATAATAAATCAAGAAATCGTCTTTTAAGGCCATTCTTAACTGCTCTCTTTTTACAGGATTATCGTCCATACAAATGGTAAATGATATGGCTGAATTTTGCATCAAATTAATCGTAAGATGATTTCTGTTGATATGCTCAAAAATCAAATGAATATGCTGCTCGTTGATGAAAGAGAAGTCACTTATTTTAAACGAAATAACGGTCTGTTTTCCTTTGTGAATAATGGCAGGAGCCAAATTCGGAATCACGCATTCGTTAATAAGTGTGCCATTGGCTTCAGGGTGCTCAAACGACTTTACATACAAGGGAATGCCTTTTTGAGCTAAGGGTTTTATGGTTTTAGGGTGAATTACCGAAGCACCATAATAAGTCATTTCAGCAGCTTCTTTGTAAGGCAACTGATCGAATAGCACTGTGTCATCAAATTTTTTCGGGTCGGCATTGAGTACTCCTGGCACATCTTTCCAAATGGTTACCGATTTGGCATTCAAAGAAGTGGCGAAGATTGCTGCACTAAAATCACTTCCTTCCCTTCCAAGGGTGGTGGTGTTGAACTTAGCATTCGAACCAATAAAACCTTGTGTAAGCACTACGCTTCTATCTGCATATTGCGACACTTGCGAACGAATGATGTTTTGCGTGGCGCCCCAATCTACAAGGGCTTGTCGGTGAATGTTATCGGTTTTCACCATTTTCCGGGCATCTAGCCAAGTGGTTTTAATTTGGCGGGTATTTAAATATGCCGCTACAATTCGGGTGGATAAAATTTCACCATAAGACACGGTTTGATCATAAATAAAATCGTAGCCCATTGAAGAGCTGAATCTATCCAATTCGTGATGAATCGATTCGAAGTCAGTATTTATTTCTTGATTTAGTTGTTGATTCCCGGCCAAACCGAGGTCAGAAATAATTCCAAAGTGAAAATCTTTTACGTACTGAAGTGCTTCCTTATAGTCTTCTTCATCGATTAATTTTTGGAGAATATTCTCGAAGGCGTTAGTCATTTTGCCCATGGCAGAGACGATAACCACTAATTGATCGGAAATATTCGCCTCAATTATGGAGGTCATATTTTTTACCGAATCGGCATCTTTTACAGATGCACCTCCAAACTTAAATACTTTCAATGCTCGTGAGTTATTTTTGTTAATTTCGCGCTGCAAGTTATCAACGTTTTCTGAGATTAAAATTATAGTTGCACATGTCTAAAGCTGAAAATTCACGTATCGCACTTCCAATAGGTTCAAATTTGGATCGGTTCATCATGAAAAACCAAGAAGCATTTCCGTTTGCTTCAGGAGAGTTATCTCAATTGATTAGAGATTTGGCTTATGCAGGTAAGGTGGTGAACAGAGAAATTAATCGTGCTGGTTTGGCCGATATCACTGGGGCTTATGGTGCAGAGAATGTTCAAGGCGAAGCACAACAAAATTTAGATGTGGCGGCAAATATTCGTTTTACCCGTGCTTTGCAAAAGGGTGGGGAAGTAGCGGCCATTATTTCAGAAGAAAATGAAGATATTATTGACCTGAAGACCCCAAACGCAAAGTATATTATTGCCATGGATCCGCTGGATGGTTCTTCAAACATTGATGTAAACGTTTCTGTGGGTACTATTTTTTCCATTTACAGAAGAGTTTCGCCAGTAGGAAGCCCCGTAACGATGGAAGATGTTTTGCAGCCAGGTACGGCTCAGGTTGCAGCAGGATACATTCTGTACGGTTCATCTACCATGTTTGTGTATACCACAGGCAAGGGAGTAAACGGTTTTACATATGAGCCTTCTTTGGGTGAATATTTATTGTCGCATCAAGACATGAAAATGCCAAAAGATGGAACGATTTATTCGGTGAATGAAGGTGGTTCTAAAAGTTTTCCGCAGTCGGTAACTGATTATATTGATAAGTGTAAAGACAGAGGGTACTCTGCTCGCTACATAGGATCTTTAGTGGCCGACTTTCACAGAAATTTATTGAAAGGTGGAATTTATATTTATCCTTCTACTGCTAAAGCCCCAAATGGTAAATTACGTTTAATGTATGAGTGTAACTGTTTGGCCATGATTGCAGAACAAGCTGGAGGTTTAGCTACTGATGGCAAACAGCGCATTATGGAAATCCAACCGACATCATTGCATCAAAGAGTACCGTTTTTTGTAGGTAGTAAGAATATGGTGGCGGAAGCTTCTGAGGGGTAGTTGTTATCTTCTTGTTTGACTAATCAGTATCTGTTTTTTAGATTATTCGTTCCTCAGGAAAGGAAAACGGGTTTGGGTTTTAGACTTCAAATCAATGATTTGTGTTGCTGAAAAGGATGCTTACAGCATGACTTAACTTTGGAATTTGTGCTTAAAAGATCATTGCTGGTATTGTCTTAGATCCTTCGTACTTTAGGAAAAGAAGAACAGAAAACGGGCTACGGCAGGCTCAATGAGTGGAAAAGGTTAATATTAATTTTGGCTGTCTAATCTCGAATTTTTATTTTCTAATACCTAATACCTAATACCTAATACCTGATAACTACCTCCCCGAGTACTTTTTCCTTGTTTCTACTTTTTGTAATTCTCTATCCCAAATCATTTGAGCAACGGTTTGAGCGGGGTGGTTAGATTCGGCCAAGGCCAGTTTTAGTTTCTCTTCCGAAACATCAATTCGATAAAGGCTATTAAGGAGGCGGTTGAAGTCGTGCGCCATCAGGTGTTCTACGAGCTTTAGTAGAAAATTAAAAGCTTTATCTTCAGTCATTTCTTCACCTTGCTCTAACTTCCAATTTTTCGAGTCTACTTGAAAGTCCTTGCTGATGAGGGCAAGGCCAGTTTGTATATCTTCTTGATTAATTAGAGCCATAAAGTTTAAATATGATCTAAAGTAAAAGGCATTTGATTTAGAACTCAAATCAATGTCAAATTAATTTTTAACCACTTATAAAAGATAGATGCAACATGGTTGCATTTGATAAACGACTTATTACTTTTGCATCATTGTTGCATTTATGTCAATTTAAACAAATGATGAAAAAAGTATTTTTGTATTCTGTTTTACTTGCTTTCGCACTTAGTGCTTGTGAAAGCGATGATGAAAACCTTCCAGAACAATCAAAGGAGGGACAATTTGTTAGGTTAATGGTGTCAGATAAGGATAATCCTGATTACTATTTTGTAAACCCTAGTAAATCCACAGTTGAAACCCACTCAGGTCAATTTGCGAATGGTAGTTTATATAGTAGCCCGAGCGGAAGGTTCGTTTCTGTTATTAATACAGCAGATAATCTGGCTACTTTTTTTGATAGTGGTATTGAGGGGCATGATGACCACGCACATATAAAAGGTACTCCTAAATGGGCTTTAAGTAAAGCAACAGCGGTTAGACCAGTACATTACTATGGCCGTGGCGATAACATGTTGGTTTTCAATGATGGAGAAGGGACTATCTCACATTTTAAAGAAAGCACACTACATACAGAGGCAAGTGCTAGGGTTTTCAATGTTGGTGTTGCTCATCATGGTGCACCAGCCTTATTTAGTAATGGTACAATAGCAGTTACCGAGAAGGATGGAAGTGCTGCGGGTACTTTACCTGAGCGAGTGAAAATTGTTGATATGAATGGTGGATTGCTACATGCTTCTACAATTCAAACTGGCGGTATTCACGGTGAGGCTGGTAACGGAAGTTTAGTTCTGTTTGGTTCAACCGATGGAATATTAAAGGTGAGTCAAGATGGAAGTCAGGTGCTTATTCCAAACCTTTCTTCTTTTGGTTCTAACTGGATAGGCTCAATTCAATATGGAGTAGAGAGTGATCAGTTTATAGGTTTTAAATCCAAATATGGATTGTATAAAATCGATGTTAATACCAATACAATGAGTGTGATTGAAGAGAGCGCTAATTTATTAGGCGTAAACTTTGATTGGGAAGGTCATGATTTGATTGTATTGTATATTGACGGAACAGTAAAAGTACTTGATGGGCATGATTTTGATGTGAAGGCATCGAAAAAACTGAATATCACTTTACCAGAAACAGGTGCTCCAGCTTTTGTTGCTAGTGAAGATTTTATTTACATAACAGATGCTGCAAACAATAAAATTAGCATGTTTAAAAAGAGTAATCTAGAACTTGTGAGCGACATTACTTTACCTGGTATGCCTAGTAAAATAGCTTTAACGGGGAGTCTTGCTGGAGATGATCATGATCATTAAAAGGCAATGTTTTGAAATAATAAATGCCGGTGTTGAGCCGGCATTTACTTTTTAGTTTTCTTCTTTTTCTTCTTCTTTTTCAGTTTCTGGCTCTATTTCAAAAACCTCTGGGTGATCTTTGGCCAAAAGATTATACCAAGTTACCAGTTTCTTGATGTCAGATACATACACCCTGCTTTCATCGTAATCGGGCAAAATGTGTTGTAAAAAAGCCTTCAATTCATCGGGGTCAGAGGTTTTGCTTAAGCCCGTATCACCATCAAATTCAGCGTGGATTTTCCTCATTACATCGACCAAAGGAGTAGCGCCTTCTTCGGTATGAGTGTAAATAGAAATCTCACTTAGAATGGACACTTGAGCATCGGCTCCTACTACTACCTTCTTTTTCTGAGCGTCTAGCGACTCCAGAATTATCCCCGTTCTTCCTGGCTTTGCAATTCTAAACAAACCACCTTTTCCAGTTACTGCGGCAATTTCTTCAAACTTCATATTTACGTTTTATACATTAAGTGCCTCTGGGTAAATTTCCCATTGGCTTTGATTAAATAAAAATTATGTTGTGAGTACTGCGTGAATATACTCGGCAATTTCTTCACGACCCAAACCTGTTTCAGACGAACTTACGAACATCACCGGCAATTCTTCCCAAGTTTGCTTCATAACCTTTCTAAAGCGAGCTATACTTTGCTGGGTTTTGTTCATCGACTGTTTATCGGCTTTGGTAAAAATAAGACCCAATGGGATTCCTGATTCGCCCAACCATGTTACAAACTCGATGTCTATTTTTTGAGGCTCCAATCGGCTATCAATCAGTACAAATACCATTTGTAGGTTTTCTCTTTCCAACAGGTATTTCTCAATCATAATACTCCAAGCCACTCGGTTAGATTTACTGGTTTTGGCATATCCATAACCAGGTAAATCGACCAAGTACCACTGATCGTCCACAATAAAATGATTGATCAGCTGTGTTTTGCCAGGTCGGCCAGAAGTTTTTGCCAAGTTCTTCTTTTGTGTAAGCATATTAATGAGGGACGATTTGCCCACATTTGAACGGCCAATAAATGCAAACTCAGGCTTATCTGGTTTTGGGCACAAATTGTGATCCGTATTGCTTATTACAAAACTCGCATTTTCAAACATGCTGCAAAGGTAAATAAGTACCGCGAACCTTTAAACCTTTCTTGGTTCTTATTTGCTAAGGCTTCTATTGGGTGTTTATCATTATTTTAAACGGTTATAACAATATCCAGCAGAGACAGTTCTACCTTAATACCCCTTAAAAACCAAGAGGTTGGCAGCTTTTACCGTTATCCTTGGGCATTGCGCTAAGGTTTTATAACTTTGCAACTTCTTGAAAATCAAGGAAAAATTTAAAAGAAAGAATTATGTCAAAAGCAAAGCAAGGCGATAACGTCAAAGTGCATTACACTGGAAGATTGAAAGATGGAACCGTATTCGATTCATCTGAAGGAAGAGAGCCATTAGGTTTTCAAGTGGGTGCGGGTCAAATGATCAAAGGATTTGACGCTGCCGTAGATGGGATGGAAAAAGGACAAAAAGTAACTGCTGAAATTCCTGCAGCAGAGGCTTATGGTGAAGTTAATCCTGATTTATATTTCGATGTGCCAAAAGCCAACTTACCTGAAGATTTAAAACCTGAAGTTGGGCAGCAACTTGCAATGTCGCAACCTAATGGCCAACAAGTGCCAGTAAAAGTGAAAGAAGTAAAAGAAGATGTAGTCGTTATTGATGCCAACCATGATTTGGCTGGAAAAGACTTGATCTTTGATATAGAATTGGTAGAAATTGCTTAAGCAATTTTAAACCTAAAGTTAAAACGGACTCGCCTTAAAGTGAGTCCGTTTTTTTATGTGATAAGCATGAGTTTCTCATGGTGTCAACCCTCCAAAAGTTTTCAAACAGACTTCTGATAAAGTTATTTACTAATGGGGATATATTTTTTAACAACTTTTGGAGGGCTTTCGAATAGTGAATGTTATTCCGCTAATAACTGAATAGCAAAGCCCGCAAAAGCCATAAACAAACACAGAGGAGAAAACAGCTTAGTATCCATTTTGGCAAAAGCAGTAGACTTGATTCTTTTAAAGAAACCTAGGTATTTAAAATCGCCTATTGCTCTGAGCAAAAAGATCGAAGGGATAATCCAGCCTCCATAAGCGGTAAGCCAATTAGGCATTTCTATCGCTGTAAATACTGCTTGAAACAAATAAAAAGTCCCAAAAGCAGATAATCCTAAACCTACAATCAGGCTATCTGATTTTTTAGGGTTCAGTACTCTTTTACCTGTTTCGTTGGTCGGTAAGGCTGCCTCAAAACCCCACTTTCCACCCAACACCCAATTGAAATGGATGAAGCCAAGTACAATTAAAGTGATGAACAATAGGAGGGAGAGGATGGTAGAAAGCATTGATTAACTTTTGTATACAAAACCAAAAAGGGTACCGATTTCTATCTAGGTACTATCTACTAAATACTAAAATCTAATGTCACCCCATTTTAAAGCCCTTGAGCTTAATTTGAGTCAGTTTACGTTTGGTATCGAGAGGAAAATCTCCTTGCATCATCCAGTCGTAATAGCCTCGCTCTTTTTCGAGCACTTCGGTTACAGGCTTGCCCTTGTGTTTGCCAAAGTTGAAGACCTCTACGCCTTGGTCGTTGAACACAAAACGTCCACCTAAATCAACCATATTGGAGCCTACCAGCTGATGTAATGAAGCCATGTCGTTTTCAATTTTTGCGATAACATTGCCGCCAATGTCTTCCACAGGCTGACCATTATACTTATCGAGTTGAGCTTTGAGCACTTCGTAAGTAGCTTCTGTATCGGCCATAGCGCCATGTGCACCTTCTAATTCTTTATTACAATAGAACTGATAAGCGGCCGAAAGCGTCCTTTTTTCCATCATAAAGAAGATTTTTTGGGCATCAACAAGTTTTCTGTTGCCTACTTCAAAATCTACCCCAGCCCTTAAAAATTCTTCCACCAAAAGCGGAATATCAAATCGCACATGATTAAAACCCGCTAAATCGGCTCCTTCTAAAAATTTAGCAATGCTTTTGGCCAAGGTTTTAAAAGTGGGTTTGTCATTCACATCTTCATCGCGAATTCCGTGAATCATGGCCGACTCTTCAGGAATTGGAATGGTAGGGTTGATCAAATGATGCATTTTTACCACCTCGCCATTGGGCATTACTTTGAGTATGGCCAATTCTACGATTCTGTCTTGGGCAATGTTGATACCTGTCGTTTCCAGATCGAAAAACGCCAATGGGTTTTTTAGGTTTAATTCCATGATTTCCTGTTTATGCAGGTGCTTTTAAAGAATATGTTGCTTAAGTGCTTGTAAGTTAAGGCCTCCAAAATTACCAGAACTCATAAGAATCAGGTTTTTGTTGGTCCAGTTGTGCTGCATTAAGTGCTCATTCAATTTAGCACTGTCGTTGAATAAAATAATATCTTTTCTGTTGAAAGCCGTTCTAAGATCTTCTTCAGTTAATATTTCGAGTCCTTTTTGCTTTACCGCTTCTGGATTAATGAAGATAATCGCTTCATCAGGGTCGTTAAACGTGTTTTTATATTGTTCAATAAAGTCTTTGTTTAAGCTGCTAAAGGTGTGCAGCTCTAAACATGCCACCAAGAAACGGTTAGGAAACTGATGTTTAACGGCAGAGGTTGTAGCCAAAAGTTTGGAAGGAGCATGGGCAAAGTCGGTATAAATTGTAGAAGCTTCATTTTTTCCTAGAATTTCCATCCTTTTACCCGCACCGCTAAAGGATGCGATGGCTTTATAAAACTGCTCGTCAGTTACATCTATTTGTTTAAGTAAAGCTTGTGCTCCACTAAGGTTTTGCATATTGTGGTAGCCGAAAATTTCGATTTTAATTTCGTCATTAGGCAATTTTAAATAGGTAACACCATCTTTCACCACATGGTCGTGCGCTTTGTAAGGAATCGTTGTTACGCCTGGTCTTTCTTTTCCGCCAATAACCTTCGTGGCTAAATCGTCTTCTTGACAGTAAATTAATGTACTGCCTTTTGCAGAAGAGTCGGCCAGTAATTCAAATTGGCTTATGTAATTTTCTATTGTTGGAAAAACATTGTAGTGGTCCCAGGCAATCCCCGAAACGGTAACAATATCATGCTTATAATGAAAGAATTTAGGTCTTGGGTCTAAAGGCGAAGTCAAGTATTCATCGCCTTCAATAACTATAATAGGAGCGTCCGATAGCTTTACCTGTTCATCAAACCCGTTGATTCTGGCGCCTACCATATAGTCGAAGTCACGTCCAACATCTTGTAAAACGTGCATCACCATGGCGGTCATGCTGGTTTTGCCGTGACTTCCTGCAATCACCAAACGTTTTTTGTTCTTAGAAGCTTCGTAAATGTATTCAGGAAAAGAGAGCACTTTAAGGCCGAGTTCTTGCGCTTTTAGTAACTCTGGGTTGTTTGCCTTGGCGTGCATTCCTAAAATCACAAAATCCAAATCGCTGTTAATTTTGCTGGCATCCCAACCTTCATTTTCGGGTAATAAGCCAGACTCTTTCAGTTTCGATTTAGAAGGCTCATGAAAATGATCGTCAGATCCACTTACATGATGCCCGGCTTTGGCCAAACAGATGGCTAGGCTGTGCATGATGCTTCCGCCAATGGCAATGAAATGGATACGTTGGGAGTTTTTAGTCATGAGATCAAAAGGGTTGAATGTTCAAAATTAAGACAAAAAGGACGCTCGACAAATAAAGTAAAATTATCTAGAACCTAAGGTGTATAACAAGGTGTAAAAAATGTGGGTAAGTACCTGTTGTATTCTTTGTCGAACACAGGAATTTGCTCTAGGTTTGAAGAATGGAAAAAGGAAAGTCTGCAGCACTGCGTTTGGGTTACAAATCTAGAAACAATCTAGGTGACGAACTGAGCCAATTGGGAAAGTTACCACCCCAAGCTACCGACCTTGAAGAGGCCATTTTGGGTGCCTTGATGTTGGAAAAGGATGCTTTGACCAACGTAATTGATATTCTTAGGCCAGAATCTTTTTATAAAGAAGCCCACAAGGTAATCTATCAGGCCATTTATGACCTTTTTCAGGCTTCTGAACCCATCGATATTCTTACCGTAACCAGCCAGTTAAGGAAAGAAGGTAAAATAGAAATGATTGGTGGGCCGTATTACATTACCCAGCTTACCAACCGTGTAAGTTCTGCGGCCAATATTGAATACCATTCAAGAATTGTAGTTGAACAATCTATTAAGCGAGAGTTGATTCGTATTTCTTCTGAAATTCAGCGCGAAGCTTTTGAAGATACTACTGATGTTTTTAAGCTGCTCGATAAAATGGAGCAGTCGCTGTTCGAAGTTTCTGAAACCAATATTCGTAAAGAATATCAGAAAATGAAGGACATTATGACGACTGCTCTTGAAGAAATTCATGCCCGTAGAAATCATAAAGATGGCCTCACAGGAATTCCTTCTGGTTTCACGAGTTTAGATAGGGTAACCTCTGGCTGGCAGAAATCTGATTTAGTAATTATTGCAGCAAGGCCCGCGATGGGTAAAACTGCTTTTGTGGTTTCTGCCCTGAGAAATGCAGCGGTAGACCATGGACACGCAGTGGCTATTTTCTCTCTTGAAATGTCATCGGTGCAGTTGGTCAATCGTTTGATTTCTGGCGAAGCCGAACTCGAAGGTGAGAAGATTAAGAAAGGTAATTTGGCCGAGCACGAATGGGCACAGCTCGTTCATAAAACAGCGAATCTAACAAAAGCCCCCATTTTTATAGATGACACCCCTGCGCTTTCCATTCTTGAATTAAGGGCGAAGTGTAGGAGGTTAAAACAACAGCACGACATTCAACTGGTGGTAATTGATTACCTCCAGCTGATGTCTGGCGATTCATCTAAAAGCGGAGGCGGAGGAGGTAACCGTGAACAAGAAATTGCTTCTATTTCGCGAGCTCTAAAAAATATAGCCAAAGAATTGAATGTGCCTGTAATTGCACTTTCACAGTTGAGTAGGGCAGTAGAAACCCGTGGTGGTGATAAGCGTCCTCAACTTTCAGATTTGAGGGAATCGGGTTCTATTGAGCAGGATGCCGATATGGTAATGTTCCTTTACCGACCAGAATACTACGGTATTACGCAAGACGAAAACGGAATGCCAACCCAAGGTGTGGGTGAAGTGATTATTTCTAAGCACAGAAACGGTTCTTTAGAAAACGTACAACTCAAATTTATTGGTAAGTACACCAAGTTTACCGACTTGGACGTGACTGGTTTTGGTGGAGGTTACGGAAGTTCATTACCAGGTTCTGGTGCGGCTAGTTTTGAATCTGGCGGTGGCGGAGCTATGACCTTCCAAAGTAAAGCTAATGGCAATGACAGTCCTGCTTTGCCTCCAAGTGGAGAAGACGCTCCTTTTTAAGGCGTTCTCATAGGTTCCTATAATAGAAAACATAAGCCTAAAAACTCATGAAAGCACTTGTATTAGTAGATCATCCAGAAAACAAAATTCAATTGTTAGAAGTGGAAAAACCTAGCCCTGCCGAAGGAAAGGTTTTGATTAAGCTAAAGGCAGCTGCTTTAAACAGGCGTGATCAATGGATAAGGGAAGGGAAATACCCAAATATTCAGATGAACACGATTTTAGGTTCTGATGGCGCTGGAATTGTAGAAGAAGTTGGGGCTGGTGTTTCATCTGATTTAATAGGGAATGAAGTTATCATCAACCCAAATATTGATTGGGGAGAAAACCCAAAAGTACAGTCGAAGGCATACCACATATTAGGAATGCCGACTAATGGCACTTTCGCTGAATATGTGGAAGTAGAGGCTTCAAAGATTCATCAAAAACCAGCGCATTTAAGTTGGGAAGAAGCGGCTTCTATTCCTTTGGGGGGACTTACCGCTTTTAGGGCTGTGTTTACCCAAGGTCAGGTGGCCGCTGGTCAAAATGTATTGATTTCTGGTGCTGGTGGGGGTGTAGCGCAATTTACCATGTTATGCGCTTTGGCGGCTCAAGCCAATGTATATGTTACTTCTGGAAGTGCAGATAAGCTTGAAACCTGTATTCGATTAGGTGCCAAATCTGGATTCAATTATAAAACCGAAGATTGGCAGAAGGAGGCACTTCAAGCTTCAGGTGGTTTCGATGTGGTGATTGATAGCGCGGGCGGAGATCAGATCAACGACTTTATTAAAATGATGAAGCCTTCTGGCAGAATTGTTTTTTATGGCGCTACCAACGGCACTCCACAAAAACTGGACATGTTCCGCATGTTCTGGAATCAAATCACCTTGCAAGGTTCCACCATGGGCAACGACCAAGAATTTGAGCAGATGATTGCCTTTATCAATAAACATAAAATCAAGCCTATTTTAGATTCAGTCCGCCCGTTTTCAGAAATTATTTCTGCTTTCGATGCCATGAAAGAAGGAGGGACTTTTGGGAAGTTGGTGATTCGGATTGGTTAGAGTACCGAGTTTCAACTCAAAGGTGTAATCTAACTAAATTTAGAATAACTTTTCTTGATCAAATGAATAGGTTTAACCTCTTCAAGCAGTTGAAGAGTTGCTGTCCTGTTTCTTTGTGATTTTTTTTATTATTTATTTAGATATTCTAAAGCTATTAATTGAATAAAAATTATCTTTATTCGATTTTACCAAAATTATACACTCCTGTCAATCGGTTATATGGCTAATCTATTTCACTCAATGAAGCATTCTGTGCTTCTAATTGTTTTCTTGCTGTCTACTCAAAACATTTGTGCTCAAAATTTAGACTGGGTAACAGAATTAAAAACTCCCGATGATTCTTATTCGGGAATCAACTTATCTATTTCTGATGGAGCTGGAGGAGTTTACTTCTTGACAGGAGCAGCATACCCAACAACACTAGTGTCGCCTAGCACTTCAATTAACTTAGCTTTTGATGAAGTTAATAACAATGGAGCTAATATAGTTAGGCTTGATGCTTCGGGAGAGATGGTCTTTCAAGTTAATATTGGTATTGAGCAAACAGAGAACAATGGTTATTTCAGCACACAAGGCTTGACAGTAGATGATAATGGAAATCTATATGTAGGTGGATATGTAGCCCGTTCTACTACAATTAGTGTGGGGGATGTTAGTATACCAATTGCCCAAAACCTAGATGAAAGAAAATATGGTTTGATTCTTAAATTTAGTAATACTGGATCGCTGCTCAATTATAAACTGTTTAATGTCAATAAAGATTTTTATCATAGATTCTTTTCAATGGATTTTTATGATGGTAATCTTTATGTTCTTTATGCTCTAATAGATTCAGCAGTTGAAGGAAATGGAGGTGGAGATGAGTACCTTTTTACTCATCATATAACCGTTTACGACCTTAGCTGGAACCCCGTAAAGAGTAAATCGTTCAGTGGTAAATCGAGAAATACTGGCTCATCTGGAGATCCTAGAAGGCAATTTATGATGTCAGGAATCAAAGTATTTGATAATGAGCAAGTTTACCTTTCAGGAGTAATTCAAAACGGACAAGGAAGTGATTTAGATGAAAGTATTGTGACTGATAATCCTGCGATGGTAAGTTCAGTTATCAAGTTAGATGAAAATCTCAATTTTGAATGGTTTAGAGGGATTCAAGGGTATAACACTTCTCCTTATACAACTGGAATTGCATTCCTTGATAATGGTGATGTAGTACTGAATTCTTTTATCTATTCATATAATGGATTTCCTACTAGTTTAATTGGAAATGGTATAGACGAAATAATCCTACCTCATCAATTTCAAAATTCAACCAGACAGGTTTTCTTGACAAGTGAGGGGGGATATAAATTCCAAACCGTGTTTGAGGGCTCTCTTATCTTCAGTGATTTGGTGTGGAGTGATTCTGAAGGTATTTATTTCCCATTTACCGGAAATGACGTTAAATCGTTGAAATTCATTGACCAAGATAGCGAGGTTGAAATATATCCGAAATATGCCTCTGGTGGCTCTGAATATCATACGGGTTATTTGAAAATTTCAAAGGAAGGTAAATACCAATCTCATAATTTATATGACATTCTTGGAACAAACGCTCAAATTTCTAGCCAGATACTTTATCCAGGATTAGGATGCGATTCATTTTTCTATATTGGAGGGTACACTGGGAATGGTACTATCTTGGATCTTGATTTCGATGAAAACGTTTCAACTGAAATTCAAAATTTGAATAATACTTATGACTTCTTCGTTGCATCATACTCAAACCAAAAAGCTGAACTAACCGTTGATCAGCAGTCCATCACTCAAGATGGTAATGAAATCACTATACCAATTTCATTTAGCGATGAGTCTATATCAGACCTTGTTTTTGAAGTTACATCATCTAATGAGTCTATATTGAATACTGATGATGTTGTGCTCAACTTGAGAGCCGAGCAGCCAAATATAGTTGTTCATCGAGCAGAAGGAGCCAATGGGAGTGCAGATATCCAAATAAAACTAATTGATTCCTGTGGGGAAGAAACTAGTGCCACTGCAGCGATTAATCTTAATGAGATTAACAACATACCCATATTTGAATCTGTACCAGTTACGGTAGTTGATCAAAATAATTACTACGAATACCTAGTCGAGGTAAGTGATCCTGATGGAGACAGAGTAAGTCTCAGTATAGAAGGAAAACCCGATTGGATGACTATCTCAACCCAAGGTGGTTATGTAGTCTCTACCTTGGCAGGATCAGGAGATAACAGTACTGTTGACGGTATAGGGCAAGAAGCTTCATTTTCATTTCTAACCAGATTAAGTATTGATAACAATGGGGACTTGTATTTAGGAGAACTTGGTTCAAAAACCATAAGAAAGGTATCTCCAAATGGGAATGTAACTACCCTATCTGTTGTGTCTGACGGCACCCGAATAAATGGTACTTTATCAGAGTCATCTTTTGGAGAGCCGAATAAGATTCTTATTGATGATTCAAGTGGAATCAAGTATGTTTTGGATGGATCTATTATAAGAAAAATTGAT
>NZ_JSVA01000018.1:0-262391 GCF_001267955.1 Roseivirga seohaensis subsp. aquiponti | reverse complement strand
TCGCTGAATGCTAGCGGAAACGCAATCATCTCTGCTACTCAGATCAACAACGGTTCTTCTGATAACTGTGGAATTGCAAGTATGACGTTAAGCAAAACAAGCTTCGACTGTTCTAACCTTGGTGATAACACTGTAACATTAACAGTAACTGATAACAACGGAAATACTAGCACTAAAACGGCTACTGTGACCATTGTTGACGACATCGCCCCTACTGTTCTTGCGAAAGACATTACAGTAGCACTTGATGCTAATGGAAACGCAAACATCACTACTGGTCAAGTAAACAATGGTTCTTTTGACAACTGTAACCTTACATTGTCTGTTGACAAAACATCATTCAATTGTAATGATTTGGGTGCTCAAACCGTAACATTGACTGGCACTGATGCAAGTGGAAACACTGCCTCGGCTACCGCTACAGTGACAGTGGTTGACAATACTGCTCCTGCTGTAATCACCCAGAATATTTCTGTATCGCTGAATGCTAGCGGAAACGCAATCATCTCTGCTACTCAGATCAACAACGGTTCTTCTGATAACTGTGGAATTGCAAGTATGACGTTAAGCAAAACAAGCTTCGACTGTTCTAACCTTGGTGATAACACTGTAACATTAACAGTAACTGATAACAACGGAAATACTAACACTAAAACGGCTACTGTAACGATTGTTGATGACATCGCCCCTACTGTTCTTGCGAAAAACATCACTGTAGCGCTTGATGCCAACGGAAACGCAAATATCACCGCTGCCGATGTTGACAATGGTTCTTCAGACAACTGTAACCTTACATTGTCTGTTGACAAAACATCATTTGATTGTTCTAAAGTAGGTGCGCAGACTGTTACCTTGACTGGCACTGATGCGAGCGGAAACACTGCCTCGGCTACTGCTACGGTAACTGTTATTGATAATATTGCACCGGTATTCACTAACGCGCCTACCAACAAGACTTATCAAGCAGAAAACGGAAACTGTACGTTGAATGCATACTGGACAGTACCAGTGGTATCTGATAACTGTAATGCTTCAGTGACTAGTACTCATAACCCTGGTGATGCATTTCCTGTAGGAACAACACAAGTAACTTATACGGCTACAGACGCTGGAGGAAATACAACTACAGCTAGTTTTAATGTTACCGTTCAAGCAAGTCCTATGAATGTAGTACTTCAAGCAGATACGTATACTACTGCTTCTGGCATATACAACACTACATGTAGTGGCGCTGAAGATGGAAAAGTAATGCTCGCTGTTACAGGAGGCTGTGGTCCATACACTTACTTATGGAGTAATGGTTCAACTAGCAAAGACCTTAACGGTGTTGAAGCTGGCACATATAGTGTGACTGTAACCGATAACAACGGAACTCAGATCCAAAAGAATATTACCTTAACTTCACCAACAGCTATTGAGGTTGAAAAAGTAGTAACTACAGAGCAAACACTAACCGGTTATGGTGACGCAAACACCATCTACCTAGGTTTTGGTGAGCAAACTGCGGTTCTACAAGCAAATGCTACTGGAGGAAGTGGTGATTATACTTACACTTGGTCTCCGAACGAAGAAATAGCATGCTCTTTTGAAAATACTGTTACTGTAGCTCCTCAGGTTACTACTACCTACACTGTAGTTGTAACTGATTCAAATGGCTGCTCTACTACTGAAAGCTTCACCATCAATGTAATCGATGTTCGTTGTGATGATTACAACGCCCCTGGAGGATCAAATGGAGGCGGTAACGATGACGATGATGATGACAACAATGGTGGTGGTGACAATGGAGAAGTATTCGATTGCCAGTGTGAAGGTAAAATGCAAAACTTTACTGTAATCTATAATGGATTCTCTGGAGTAAATATTAAGGCCTATAAAAAGGATAAAAAGACCGTCATCAAAACCTTCTACAATGTTCAGAATGGTGATGAAATTCAGGTAACTGGCTTCGATCACAAAGGACGATTAGACAGCAAAACCTATTTAGAAATAGGTAGTGCTAAATATGAAATCCATACCTCATGCTCAATCAATATCATGGGTGAAACCTACGGACCATTTACCGTAATTGAATTTACAGATGGTGAAGGAGCTACTTGTTCTGGAAATGGAACTCCATCAACTGCCAATTTCGCAGGAGGTGTAAATCCTATTCTTAGTCATGCAGGGGGATCAACTTATGGTCAAGGTTCTAAAGATGACAAAAAAGATAAGAAGGATAAGAAAAATGATGATGACGATGATGACAACAGAGGAGATGATGATGATGACGACAATCACGTCCATTCCGATAACTGTGGTCATAACAACAACGGTCATAATGATGATGATGACGATGACAATTACAGTGATGACGATGATGATGACAATCACACTCATAACAGTACTTGTGGTCATGATGATGACGATGATGACAACGGAAGCAATCCAGGTTCAGATTGTCAGTGTGAAGGCAGAATGGAAAACTTCACTGTTGTTTACCAAGGTGAATCTGGGAAAACTGTTAAAGCATACAATAAGAAAATGAACTACCTCATTGAAACATACTATAATGTTCAATATGGAGACACGCTTGTTGTAGAAGGATTTGATAAGCACGACAGATTAGAGTCTAAAACCATGCTGATGGTTGATTGGACAAGCTATGAAGTACATACTTCATGCTCTATCAATATTCTAGGAGATGAAATTGGGCCATTCAAAGTAGTAGCTTATACCGATGGAGAAGGCTTTTCTTGTTCACTTCCAACAGAAGGTGGAGACAATGGTGGCGGTGGTAACAATGGCGGTTGCGATGTTGACACCATCAACTGGACCGGTAATGTTACAATCTGTTATAATGGCCAAACCTACTGCGTAACGCAAGAAGAAGCTAAAAACTATTTAGCACTTGGAGCTAGCCTAGGTTCATGTAGCTTTAATATCACAGCCTCTTCTAAAGGTATCGCTGCTAAAGCCACAGGAGAGAATACTGACATAAATACTGAGATCAAGTTCGAAGTAAGTACCTACCCTAACCCGGCATCTGATTTAGCTAACATTACATTTAATGTAAACCAAGACGGACCTGTTACGGTAGCCATTTTCGATACTAAAGGCCTTCAGGTTGGCAATACCTTGTTTGAGGAAAATGCAGAAATCGACAGAAAATATACTGTAGTATTTGATGCATCATCTGTAAAAGAAGGTATCTATATTATAAGATTAAGAACCGCAGGATATATTGAAAGCAAGAAGCTAATGATTAAGAAGTAAACTTATTCTTTTAACAGTACAGAAGAGGATCAACCAAAAGTTGATCCTCTTTTTTATTTATACCATCCCCTACTCATCAATTAAAACTGACACTTTGAACTTATATTTGTAACTCAAAGTTAGATTATGGAATTGACAGCAGACAATAAGCTTAGAAACCTTATCATTATTGGAGACCGTGTTTTAATTAGGCCTAAGAAACAAGCCGAAAAAACAGCAAGCGGTTTGTATCTTCCTCCAGGAATTCAAGAAAAGGAGAAAGTTCAAAGCGGGTATATCATTAAAGTTGGCCCTGGGTATCCTATCCCTATGCCATTTGAAGATGATGAACCATGGAAAGACAATGAGGAGAAAGTAAAATACATCCCATTGCAGGTAGAAGAAGGAGACTTGGCTATTTTCCTTCAGAGAGGAGCCATTGAAATAATGTATGGTAATGAGAAACTCTACATTGTTCCTCAGTCATCTATTCTAATGCTTGAAAGGGATGAGATTCTTTGAATAGACAAAGATGAACAATACTAAAAAGAATTTCAGACAACAATAAACGCCAAACTCAACTGTTCTTTAACCAGTTAAAAAAATGAGTTTTGCCATTACTGAATCAGTCAGTTATCTTTACATATAAAAACCTCAATATTTAGTCAGAGTCGTTTTAACAAAAGACCGTTCTGAGTGAACATTGCGAAAACACAACAGGTTGAAATCAAAAGCTTGTTCAAAAACATCATATGAAATATAAAGCAATTAAATTTTCACGGAGTAATCAGGCTGAATTCATCAGCGACCTCCGTAAAAGGGTCAAAGAGTACTTTGAAACCAATGAAATTTCAGTTTATGGAAACACCACAATGGTTACAAAAACCATTGTAATGTTTTTGCTCTACTTTGCCCCTTACGCATTTATGCTCTCTGGCCTAATTACCAATACATGGATTCTACTGTTGATGTGGGCCATTATGGGAATCGGAATGTCGGGAATTGGTCTTTCCGTAATGCACGATGCCAATCATGGTGCTTATTCAAAAAACAAGCATGTAAATAAATACATGGGTTATGTAATGAATATTATTGGAGCAAGTGCCTTTAACTGGAAAGTACAACACAACGTTCTCCACCATTCATTCACCAATATTGAAGGTATGGACGAAGACATTGATCCAGGTAAACTAATGAGGTTATCTCCTCATGCTCCATTATTGAAGGTTCACAAACTTCAGCACATTTATGGTTGGTTCTTGTATGGTCTAATGACCTTCTTATGGTTAACTACAAAGGACTTTAAACAACTCTACCGATACAAAAAACTAGGCCTTTTAAAGGCTCAAAAAAGAACTTATACTGGCGTATTAATCGAAACAATCATTTCTAAAATCGTTTATTACGGATACGCTTTGGTATTGCCGTTAATCTTTATTCCTGCCCCAACTTGGGTAGTTTTATTAGGCTTCTTTATCATGCATTTCATTACGGGGCTTTCTTTAGGTTTAATTTTCCAACCTGCGCATGTTATGCCTACATCTGAATACCCGATTCCGGATGACACTGGCAACTTAGAAACTAACTGGGCAGTTCATCAGCTTTTCACCACCACAAATTTTGCCCCTAAAAGCAAACTATTCTCTTGGTATGTAGGCGGATTGAACTTCCAAATTGAACACCATTTGTTCCCGAACATTTGCCATGTTCATTATAAAAAAATATCTAAGATTGTGATGGAAACCACTAAAGAATACGGACTTCCTTACAATTCTGAAAAGAGTTTCTTTTCTGCTATTGCTGCACATGCCAAAATGTTAAAAAGTTTAGGGCGTAACCAGCTAGCTTAAATCAGCATAACACATAATTGACCTACTGAAATCTTTAGAATTGATCTTTTGTTTTCAGTAGGTTTTTTAGTACCCAATATTAGCTGGATATTGGTAAATAAAGCCACCCCTTCGGTAAGCACGGATTTCAAGGAAGGGATTGTAATTCCATAAAGAGACTATGCTCCTATGTTAGATACACCAAGGGGCTATTTAATCGAATCTTATTTTGAACTGTTTAGCAGGTGTTTCTAACCTGATGAAATAAATTTAAGCAGTCCTATTTGCCTTTGGTCAATAGTGCAAACTCCTTAGCATGATAGGTTAAAATCACGTCTGCTCCTGCCCTCTTAATACTCAAAAGGGTTTCCATCATGGTACGGTCATAATCAAGCCAACCCTTCATTCCAGCGGCTTTAAGCATAGCATATTCACCACTTACATTATAGGCTGCAATTGGCTGAGCATAATTATCTTTCAATAACTTAATTACATCTAAATAAGCCAAAGCGGGCTTTACCATTAAAAAATCCGCACCTTCTTCTATATCTAAGTCCGCCTCTATTAAGGCTTCTCTCTGATTAGCCGGGTTCATCTGATAGGTTTTCTTATCTCCTTTTTTGGGGGCCGAATCTAGTGCATCTCTGAAAGGACCGTAAAAAGCACTGGCATATTTCGCGGTGTACGACATAATGGAAACATTCGTGAAACCATTATCATCTAACACCTCACGAATGTAGGCTACTCGGCCATCCATCATATCAGATGGACCAATGATATCGATGCCTATTTCGGCCTGAGCCAAGGCCATTTTCCCCAAAACCTCGAGGGTTTCATCATTTAGGATTTCACCATTCTTCACCAAGCCGTCATGACCATCAGAATTGTATGGGTCCAAAGCTACATCCGTCATAATAGCAGCTTCTGGAAATTCAGACTTTATTCTTTTTAGGGCTTTTTGATAAAAGAAATTTGGGTCGAAACTCTTGGTTGCCGCTTTATCCTTATAGTGTTCTGGCACCACGGGGAACACATCGAAAGCATTAATCCCGAGCTTTAAACAGACTTCAATTTCTTTCAATATCTTCTCCAAACCCAAGCGGTAAATACCTGGCATTGAGTCTACTTCAATTTTATCATTGGCTCCTTCGAGCAAAAACAAAGGGAAAATAAAATCATCTGTGGTCACTTTGGTTTCTTCCACCATTCTCCTCACGGCTTCAGACTTTCTATTTCTTCTAGGACGGATGTTCATGCAGTAATAAATGAAAATGCTATGCTTTCGGTTCAGAAAACTTCAAAATTGTTTGTGGCTCTACTTCACAAAATTAATACATAAAGGATATCTATACAGCTTACCTTTATCTGCTTCGATAGTAGCTAGAATTACACAGATTAAATTCACAATTGGAATGATGATCAAAAATGGAATTCCAATAAGAAAGAATATTCCAATGCCTGCAATGAAGGTGTAAAGCAACATTGAAAGCTGAAAATTTAAAGACGCTTTGGCGTGCATAGCAATCACTTCAGATTCTTCTTTCTTTGAAAGCCAAATAATTAGAGGCACTATAAAACTTCCAAACGCAACAGCATATCCTAGTAAGGTTCCGATATGCGAGCCCAAAACCCATGGTCTTTCTTCACTTGTCATAATTCATCATCATTTTTATATTCTAAAATATCGCCTGGTTGGCAATCTAATACCTTGCAAATGGCTTCAAGCGTAGTGAATCGAATTGCCCGTGCCTTTCCCGTTTTTAAAACAGAAAGGTTGGCCAAAGTAATTCCAATCTGCTCCGCAAGTTCTTTGCTTTGCATTTTTCGCTTGGCCAGCATCACATCTAAGTTAACAATAATGGCCACTAGATTGTCAATTCTTTATCCTCTTTCAACTTCAAACCGTGATCGAACGCTTGTGCAACGACTAGCACAATTAAACCAATAAAAATTGTACTACTAAACACATCTGGTGAAAAACTTACTTCAATCGTTTTGGAAGCCGACTTGTCCAGTTCAAAATACTGGCCTGCAATATAGCTAATCCAAAGGTTCATCAATAGATGCACAAGACCGAGTCCAATTAAAATAAAACCCATCACTCGAACTCTTAAAACGTTTTCTACACTAAAAAAACCCTCTCCCAATGCCGATTTCACAAACTGGAGAAGGGTATGGATAAAGTAAACAGAAAAACCCATTACAGCCGTCAGTGCTAATAAAATCATTATTCGATAGCCTGTATTGAATGATATGACATAGTTCTTAATTGTCGATTTGAGCTCTGCCCCTTTTATAGAATTTTCATATTCTGTTTTAACAATAAGCCCCTCATCAACTTGCACATTTTCGTAATTCTCACGACTAATCTGAACAGTAAAATACCTCTCTGTATTTTCGAAAATTCCAAAATAGAGCACCATTACTAAACCAATTACCATTACAAAACGAGCAATTGTTAAAAAGACAATGCAGATTTTAATCAGTGTATTTTTTCTTTTCATATCGTTAAGTCTTTATCTGTTTTAAGTTCTATTCCTTGTTTAAAGGCTTTTGCAGTAAGTATAAGTAGCAGACTGATATACATATAGTTCCATTGAAAACTCACCCCCTTCATATTTAAGGAGTAACCCTCTGGCAATGATAATCCCAAAGAGCTAAAGCTGTTGGTGAAATAGCTTTCAAAAGCAAAGAGAATAATTGGGACAATGGTTAATAACCCACCTATGCGATATAACAATTGATAGTTACTTGTTATAAAAAAATCACCCTTGGAAAAATTCAGTATGAGCCTGCGTATCATCAGCAATATCAACACCTTAATGACAGTAAGTAGCAGCATCTCAAAAAGACTCAGGTAGCGATAATATTGTAAGTCAGCCTCATCTATTGGCAAATACACTTGCCCCGTTTTAGTAGGCATTTTATAGTGCTTTCCTCCAACACTAACACTAATAAAATCATTCTCTGTAGCCTTTGTATAATTATAATTAAGCCCGATGTTTTTTGGGCTTATTAAGTACTGATCAATAATGACTTTTCCCTCTCTATAAATGAAGTAATATTCTAAATCGAACTCAGGCACAGAGTATTTAAAAGTTGCAGTTTTTGAGCGCGCTCCAGTCAAGTCTTCACTCTGCTTCTTAGCAAAGCCTAAACCTACTCCCATAAACTGAATACCAGCTAAGGCTATAAACCATGCTATTGCCATACCTATCAAAATATTGGTTAGCCATAAAGATGCTTTCGAAACATTCATGTTTTCATTTTTTTCAAATGTAAAAATTATTTATTGTTAAACAATAATTAATTACCGCAATACAACGAAATAAAATCACAATAAACCTTTTCATAAATCCTCTGTCAAAGTGCCAATATGAAAAATCAAGTCATCAGAACCGCAATCATTTTTTTGTTCCTAGCTTTTGCAAGCAGCGCCCAAGCGCAGTTTTGGGTAGTGAAAGGAACTGTTCTAGATAGTGCCGACCGTGTACCCATGGTCGCTGCAACTGTCAGTATTATCAACAAAGTAGACGCCACTATGAAGGCGCAAATAAGTGACCTGAATGGTGAGTTTAGAATTACAGGACTTCCTGATGGTAATTATGCTTTTAAAATCTCATTTGTAGGTTATCACGAATTCAAAAAAGACATTACCATAGCAGGTAGTACTTATGACCTTGGCACAATTTTGCTATCGGAAGACATTAAACAGCTGGAAGGAGTAACTGTAGAAGGTCTTGTAGACCGGGTTGAACAAAATGGAGATACTACCATTATGAATGCCGCAGCTTATAAGGTAAATCCAGATGCCAATGCCCAAGATCTTTTAGAAAAAATGCCTGGAATTATGGTAGTTAACGGTCAGGTTCAGGCCCAAGGAGAAAATGTAACACGTGTACTTGTAGACGGGAAAGAGTTTTTTGGAAACGACCCAAGTGCTGCTTTACAAAATTTACCTGCTGAAATCATTGAGAAAATTCAAGTGTATGATCAAGGTAGTGACCAATCTCAGTTTACTGGATTTATGGATGGTGAAACTTCTAAAGTTTTAAACATCATCACCAAAGCAAGCATGAGTAATGGCGAATTTGGAAAAGTATACGCTGGTGCAGGAACAGACGAAACCTATAACATTGGTGGAAGTATCAACCTTTTCAGACCAAAAAGTAGAACTACAATTTTGGCTCAAACCAACAATATCAACATTCAGAACTTTTCTACTAGCGATTTACTAGGAATAACTGCTGGTGGTGGCAGAGGCGGTCGAGGTGGCGGAGGCAGAGGTGGCACTGGTGGTGGCAGAGGTGGCGCTGGCGGTGGCTTTTCTAACGGTGGAAACACAAGTGATTTCTTAGTAGGATCGCAAGGTGGTATTTCGACAACTAGAGCATTTGGTATCAACTACTCTTATCAGCCAAACAAAAAATTAGATTTCTCGGGCAGCTACTTCTATAACGAAAGCAGCAATAACTCTGACCAATCCATTTTCAGACAGTACACATTGCCTCAGAATGAAGGTCAGACTTATGACGAGAACACGATTTCGCCAAGCACCAATATCAACCATAGGTTTAGCGCAAAGATTGACTATACAATCAATGAGAAAAACTCTTTAACAATTAGACCACAGCTTACACTTCAAGATAACGTTGGTTCTTCCTTTTTGTATGGTACTACAATGTTGAATAACGATGTGCTGAATACAACAAACACTGAGAACTCAAGTGATTTAACGGCCTATAACTTTTCTAACAATATTCTTTACAGACGTGCATTCGAGAAAAGAGGCCGAACGTTTTCAATTAACGTAAACACTGCGCTTAATAAAAGTACAGGAGAAAGTCTTCTTTTATCAGAGAACATTTTCTACGACAGACAAGGAAACCCTGAAAGTCAAGATTTCAGACAAAGCGCAACCTTAGACCAGCCAGGAGTAACGCTCAGAGCAAATGCTACCTATACTGAGCCTTTAACCGATAAAAGTCAATTATTAATGACTTATCAGTATGGTTATCAGTACAATGACTCTAACAAGGAAACTTATGATTTTAATGAAAGTACAGGTCAATATTCAGACCTTAACATTCCTTTGAGTAACATTTTCAAAAATGACTACATTACTCACGGAGCATCTTTAGGCTATAACCTAAGAGGTACAAAATCCAATCTATCGGTGAGTGCAAACTATCAAATGGCTTCATTAGATAATAAGCAAACTTTCCCTACGGAAGATAATGTTAAGAGAACGTTCAATAACTTTCTTCCGAATGTCAATTACCGTTATAGTGTAGGCCGTACTGAAAACATAAATATTAGCTACAGAGCGAGTACGCAAGCTCCATCGGTAAGTCAATTGCAAAACGTAATTGATAACTCAAATCCGCTTTTCATTAGTGCAGGTAATCCAAACCTAGACCAAAACTACCAGCACAACGCGACAATTAGATATACTAAAACAAATACAGAAAAGTCTACCACATTCTTCGCAACACTGAACACTACTTACTCTGATAACTACATTGGTAACAATACCATTATAGCTTCAAGAGAAAACACGATGGTTGGTGATATCGCATTAGAGCCAGGAGCACAATACTCTCAACCAATGAATTTGGGAGGCTATTATAGCGTTAGAAGTTTCGTTTCATTTGGTCTTCCAATGGGCTGGGTTAAATCAAACTTGAACTTGACAGTTTCTGGAAATTACAGCCGTACGCCTGAAATGATTAATTCTGTAATGAACCATTCTTCTTCTCCTAGTATAGGTTTGGGGGCGGTTTTTAGTAGTAACATTAGTGAGAAAGTTGACTTTACACTTTCTAGTAATTCTAGCTATAGCACTACCAGCAATACGGTTCAAAGTCAGACCAACACTGAGGCATTTACACAATCAACCCGCTTGAGATTAAACTGGATTTTTGGACCTAGCTTTGTGTTCAGGTCAGAAGTAAACCATACCGCTAACCCAGGCCTAAGCGATGGCTTTAATCAGAGTTACTTAGTTTGGAACATGGAGTTTGGCAAGAAGCTAATTAAAGACAAAGCTGAATTGAAACTAACAGTATTTGACCTTTTAAAGCAAAATCAGCGAATTTCAAGAAGCATTAACGGATCTTATATTCAAGATAGTTACTCGCAAATACTTACTCAGTATGTTATGCTAACTTTCACCTTCAACATCAGAAGCTTTGGCAATGGAACTGTTCCTAACCTTGAAAACAGACAAGGTTTTGATCCAAGACAACGTTTCGGTGGAAATGAAGCTGGTGCTGGTGGAGCTAGAGGCGGTCGTGGTGGAATTGGAACAGGCGATATGTACTAAATTCAACCTTCGCAGGGAAGGATCTAAAAACTAAGTTTTAATTTTTTAACAAACTAAAATTTAAGTTTTCGAATATTAATAACTAGTTTCATGACAAGGTCACAATTCATGAAGCTAGTTATTATTTTTTTATACTCAATCTTGTGCTTTTCATATTGCATTTCGCAAGAAGCAACCATTACAGGAATAGTGCTCGATAGTGCAGAACAAAAGCCCCTTTATTTGGCCAATGTGATACTTCTGCAACAAAAAGACAGTACCTACAAAGCCACAACTACTTTAGAACAAGGTGAGTTTAAGTTTTCGAAACTTACCAAAGGCACTTACAAAATCGATATTACCTATGTTGGCTTTAAGCCCTACTCTAAAACCATCGAGTTCGATAATAAATCAATCGATTTGGGTCGAATATTTCTAGGAGAAGACCTTACACTTCTTGACTCAGTAAGCGTGGAGGGCATTGCTCCTGCTGTAGTTTTAAAGCAGGATACCGTTGAGTTTAACTCCTCTGCATATAAAACAACTTCCGAAGCCAACCTTGAGGATTTACTCAAAAAAATGCCTGGTTTAGAAGTAAAAGATGGAAAACTGACTTCTCAGGGAGAAGTAATCAATAAGATTATAGTAGACGGAAAACCCTTCTTTCAAAACAGTCCAGAATTCACTTTGAAGAATTTACCTGCAGATATGGTAAGTAAAATTCAGGTGATAGATGAAAAAAGCAAGGAAGCAATTTATACTGGTCATGATGATGGCAAAAGAGAGAAGGTACTGAATGTAGTAACCAAGCCCGAAAAAAGAAGAGGCTACTTTTCCAATTTGGGCCTTACTTATAGCCCTCCTGAACGATATAATGCTAGCGGAAACATAAATTTTATTCGAGGGAAAGATCGTTTCTCTATCACTGGCAGTTTTAACAACCTAAGTTCAGGCATGAGCCAGCAATATGTTGAAGTGGACGGAGGAAGAACAATGGTATCGGTAGGTGGACCAGGAGCAAGCGGGGGAATATCACAACAAACTAATTTTAGCACCTATTATTATTCGGAAATTGTTCCGAAACTTACAGCAAATGCCTCCTATTCTTACAGAGGTTCCATCACTAAATCCATTAACGAAACCTCGCAACAATACATTCAAGCCGCAGACTCGGGAAGGGTCTACAACCAAAGATCGGAACGTGAATCCAATAACCTAGGCCACAGCGCATCGCTAAGCTTAGAATACAAACTCAATGATAATAATCGGTTTACGCTAAGACAGAGCTTTTCATTAAACGAAGCAGAAAATTTATCGCACACTACAGGAAACACCTTTATAAATGGTGAGGAAATTAATAGTACCGACAACCGAAATTTTTCTGAGCGAGATGGAAATAACTTCGGAACTACCTTTAGCTGGTGGCATAAATTTGCAAAGAAAGGGAGAACCCTTTCTATAAACTCTAGCCTAAGTCAAAGCGAGTCTACCAGTATTGATTCTGTGCGGTCTATTAATCGCTTCAATACAGGTAATGTAAGCAATCAAGATTTCGATCAATTCAGTAAACCTGAAAGTTATAGTCAAAGGTTTTCAACACAGGTTTCTTACACCGAACCCATCGGAGAAAAACAGAGTTTGAAGATTGCTTATAGAAGGGAATTTGATAAAACCGATGATGAACGACTATTACTTAATTACAATAACAACGAATCGAATTATACAGACATTGACACACTACGCTCGAGTGACTTCGACAACAGAGTGACCAAGGATGAATTTAGCACGGGAATTCAGTTTAAAATCGGAGAAATCAATATATCAACGAGCGCAAAATACCTTCTTCAAAGAATTGAAAACGACCAGACCTTTCCTACTTCAACTGCCTTTGATAGAGGTTTTCAAGGATTTCTACCTAATATCAGCTTTTCTTTCAGAAACAAAGAAGGCAAACAGCTAAGGTTGAATTACTCTCGAAGCATGGGGATTCCGCAGGCCAGCCAATTGCAAGATGTACTGGATAACAGAAACCCTTTATTTCTAAGAAAAGGCAACCCGCAGCTCTCTGAAAGTTACTCTAACAGATTAGGACTTACTTATTCCTTATTCAATAGGGAAACTAAATCTTATATTTCTTTCAACGTATCTGGAGGAACCACTGAAAACAGCATTGTAAATAGTACGATAATTGGAAACGGAACAAACAGCCCTGATGGTGTTGAGTTACCTGTAGGCGCAAGATTAAGCATGCCCGTAAATATGGATGGCAGAAGAAATATGAACGGGAACATCAATATTTCAAAGCCCATAGAAAAATGGAAGATCAATGTTCAAGTAAGTGGTTCGGCCAGTTTCAGTAGAAACCCGCAGTTTTTAAACGGTGTAATTCAAGTTTCAGAAAATGCTAATTATGGCCTTGGGTTCTCGGTAAACAGTAATTTTAGCGAAAAGCTCGATGTATCGTTAAGCGTAAGGCCGGGTTTTTCAAACGTAAAAAACCCAAGTAATGAAGCCAGAAACAGACGTTATTCTCAAATGACTTCTGTGATACGCGCTGCGTACAAATCGGAAAGTGGCATATACTTTACTACTTCTCTTGGCCATCAACAAAACGGTAAAGTGGGCAATATTGATGGTACGAGTCAGCTTATTTGGAATATGTCGTTGAGTAAGTCTTTCTTCAAAAAGAAAATGGATTTTAGCATAACTGCCAATGATTTACTTCAGCAAAGTTCGGTGATTAATAGAAATGTAACTTCGGAATACATTCAAAACTCTGAGACCAATGTGTTGCGCCAAGTTTTTAGGTTTAGGCTAGGGTACAAATTGAATAAATTTGGCGGGGCTAAATAGAAAGATTTAATATGGTGCGGCCTCTGCCTCTTTACTCATATCTATTATCAGACTATTCTTTTCAGATTGATTCTTTAGCAATTCCATGGCGTGAGATTCTTTGGTAGCCTTATAGTTAGAATAGCGCGCCTTTAGGCCATAAATCACTGCAGCAATGGCTAGCAACACAAAAAAAAGGTTGATTATTCTTCTCATTAGTGGTTTAAGGTTGATAACTAACAGGGCTTGTTTACAACAATTCTGCCAGATATCTTAATCACTTTAATTTAGGTAATTTGGTTGTAATAAGAAACCAACTTTTGTGCTTCTTCTGCCTTATCGGATGGTATTGGGATTGTATAACTAAGACTTGATTTCCTATGCCCTATTCCTGATTCAATAGTAAATACCATTACATTCATATTGAATTGCTCTTGGATTGTAATTTGCTTCGGACGATACCCAAACTCATTCACAAGAATAAGCTTACTGTTATAAATAATAGAGGATTTGGCGAAATGAATTTCGGCCACATGAATTTGGCTTTGCCTATTTAAATCAGTTCTCGCCTTAAGAATTGCCACATATTTACCCACTAGAAAGGAAATACCTGAAACCAGGATTATACAAACTATCACCTCTACTAACTCAAGCCTATTCCAAAGCGAAAACCCTGAAACAAGCCCCATTAATGCAGCGGCAGCCCAACCAAAACCTGTAGTATTCCTGATATTATCTTCATATTTAGCCTTATAAAAGCGCCTCCATTGTTCTGAGTCAATTTCCCATTTGGCAACTACTTCCTCATCGCCATTCTTTACTTCCTCTGCTCTCTGCTGGCTATAACCACGATTATTCTTTATAATCGTCTTTAGGCTGAATGCAGTAATGAGTATTCCTAGAAAAAGAACCATGCCTTTATCAAGGGTCACTCCATCCACAGACATAAAAACCACCATTAAGATACAAACGCTAAGGCCTGCAATCATTAAAAGGCTTAACCCAAATATTAAAATTGTAAATCGAGGTTTTTCGTAAACTTTCATTTTTTAATAGACACGAATGGTTTCGAAAGTATTGGAACAAGCCTCTAATTCAACTGGTGCTCCGTCAAATACCTGCATTGAAATAAGCATGGCCAAAGCTTTAAAGCTTATATCTTTTGTGCTGTCTTCAGTTACACCATCAATCACCACCATTCTAAACTGATAGGTAGAGTCTTTTTTTGTCAATTGAACTGATTTTTCGTTGCCATCAGCAAACTCAGATTCAACCAAGTACTCACCGAGTTTTTGAGCATCAGCTTCTGTTACCAAATCAGTGTAGTAAACGTCTGTGCCATTAAATTCTAGTTTCTCTCCGTAGCCCGAAGAGCTAAAAACGAAGTATGTGATTACAGCAATCACAAGGAAAACTCCAGATAGTACCTTTTTCATTTTTCTAATTTTACGGTGTTATAAAGTCGGTTTTTAGGGTAGAATATGGCTGGGTATTTGTTTGGCTGAAAAAACCACAGGGCGGTTTTTCTTATAGTAAGGAACAAGCCTAAAAAAGAGTATAGCTAAAAAGCTAAGGGCAATAATCCATGCCCCAAACATGGTCAAAACAATAAGCATAAGCCCAAAAAAGATGGTTGAGGCAATAACCTCTAGCCAATAAGTAGACTTAGACTTGCCTGAACTAAAGTTTGTTAGTCCATTCACTTCTAAGCGCTGCAACAGGGAACTTACAAACTGACGATAATCATCCGATTGATACTCAAAATTTGCAGGCCCAATATACCTTCTGCTGCTCAAAACAATTTTGTCCGACCTTGTTTCTATTGCACATTGGTAAATATTATCGTAATGCCTCGTTGGCTTAAAGCTAAGGTGAACACCATGAACATCTTTCAGGTCCCATTTTGAATGTTCATTGGTGATAGCTCTATCGTCTAATGTATAAACCTGTTCCTTATCAAAAGCACTAATCCGATTCAAGTAAGTTTCCATGGCTAAACTATTTTGGCTTCTGCCCTTTAATTACTTGATAAAGCTAGATGGAATAGAAGCCTTTTAACATCCCTCTTAAAAGGCAAAAGTGAGTCAGTGCTAGCACTGACTCACTTACTTTAAAAAAGGAAAGCCTCGCTCCCGAGGCTTTCCAAATCGACCACTATTTAAGGCACCCAACTCGAGCCAAAAATAATCTTGGTATACTGACAGAACCATAGCGTAAGCCAACACCAAGAACCTCAATCACAGTGTGGCTTTGCTAGGGTTTCAATCAATAATCAACAAACGCTTCCCTTCTGGAACGCAGTTTTTCTTTTACAAATCGCCTTTAATTTCGGATAATGCCTAGACTGACATTAGAATAGATTTTACACATAGGAGTTTTCAATCTTCCTTCTAAACCAAGTGAAGGCAGTAAAAGGTCATTATTTAAAACCTTGTATTCTTAACCAAAAAGACCGATGAGAGAATCAATAGCAAGAACCTTTTTCACGGCTTATTTCACCGTAAACTGACCGTAAAAACCTGTTCCGCTCGCTTTCTCTAAATTGATTTCATTTAATGACCCATCGGTATTGGCAGAAATATTGAAAGCGATATCGTCAATACATGCTGCTTTGAATGTGTAGTTGCCAGAAGTTGGAGTGGCACCAAAGCGATGAACTGCATTTTCTATACTAAAACAGTCTCTACCATCGATAGATACGACAAGCTTGGTAGCTGAAATAGTGAAAGTAGCTTCTGTACCTAAAGCTACTGGTGAATTAGATTCTGCATAAGTTAGTACTGTAACAAAAGTACCATGAAGGTTTGCAGGCACCGTAGCAGCAGTTTCATCTGTGCCTACCGTGGCAGTGCACACTTCACCTCCACAGTCGTCTGCAGTAGGTTTGTCATCTTCTCCACATGCCGTAAAAATTAATGCTGCGAAAGCTAGAATTGCGAGTTGTTTTTTCATTGTTGCAGTTTTTTAGTTCTTCTCAAAGAAGAGAAAAACAAACCTGCAACAACATACAGCCTACTAAGGGTTTTAGTGTCCGTGCTAGCACGGACAGGTTAGTTATTATTCATTTTCGCCCTTACCCTTTTCAGCATTTATTTTCTTCAAAAGCTGATCTAGTTCTGAGGGAGAGACGATTTCGGGAAGAATAAGCCCTAAGTATTCAGTCTTTTCGAAGCCCTTAAACCTATAGATTTTCTGCGTTCCGCTATTGTCTATATAAATAAGGTCTCCTTGATATTGCTCTGTTCTGAAATTTGTATTTCTTTCGATTACACCTTCTACAATTAGTGAAAACTTACCATCTTTCAGTTTAATTAAAACAGCCTTTTCGTTGTTTACTGAAAGCTTGTTTAGTGCACCAAAGTAAAACCCTTCCTTTTGCGGATATTCGGCTATAAAAGTTGAGCCACTGTGCCGATCATAAATCAATTCGCTCCACAATTCTGAATCTGCTTGGTTGTTCACATATACGCGTTTTACATCAACTATCGGTTTTCCATTGATAAAAAACGCAACATTTTTATCTCCCCATTTTAACACCTTACTGTCATTAGGCCCCATAACTACTCTACTTGAGCCTTCTATATTATCTTGGGTAAAGTAATCTTTTAGCTCATAAGTAATACTTCTAGCAGTATCACGCACGTAGGCATCGGGGCTACCTAGGTTACCAAAAAATTGCAAATAGTCTACCACTGGATCTCCGTTTCCGTCCCATAGATTATAAGTAGCTCCTATTCTCTTAAAGGTATTTGGTTGAGCTTTTGCAACTACTGGTTTTTCTTTAGGCTTTGAAGGGTCCACTTTTAACTTAGTTGCTAAACTTGCTACCTCATTATCTGGCACAAACTCAGCTGGTAGAAAATCGCCTGGCTCAATACTTTTAAAGCCTTTGAAACGATAAGCCTTTACTACATTCAGTGCATTGGTATAGAAATGGACAACATCATCACCATCCATTAGGCTGTAATCATAATTACTCATTCCCTCACCCTTTTCAAAGATAACCCATTGCCCCTTTTCAAGCTTCATGATATAGGCTTGAGCTGAATTCCAAGGCAAAGCCTTCATGGGGCCAACCTTAGTTGTTCCTTTCAAATCGTATTGCATACCGTAGCTTGCGTTCGTAATTGAATCATAAACTACTGCACCGTATTTTAACTGATCGGCATACAATTTACGCGTTCCTAAATTACTCTTGATTAAGCGTGTGCCTCCTACAAAGTAGGTGATGTTCTTATTCTCGTTATATAAGTAGTAAATTGATTTCTCACCCTTTGAAAGCAGGGTTACAGGTTGATTCGTAAACTCCTTATCATCTGCTTTATCATAGAAACCATCTAATCTATAATAAGCCGAAGTAAGCGGAAAATATAGAACTTGTTG
Organism: Roseivirga seohaensis subsp. aquiponti; assembly: GCF_001267955.1. Lineage (NCBI taxonomy): Bacteria > Pseudomonadati > Bacteroidota > Cytophagia > Cytophagales > Roseivirgaceae > Roseivirga > Roseivirga seohaensis. The sequence continues at coordinate 243,809 of NZ_JSVA01000018.1, read as the reverse complement.
ATTATCAGGAGCCCAAGTGGCTGTTTCGGCAATACCAGAGACTACGGTGCCATCAACCGTTTTTAATCGATATTTATTTTTGGGAAGGTTGTCGTAAACAATACTGTTAAAATTAATAGACGGATAGCGTTCTTTTAATTGCTTAAGCGGCTCCTCTAAGTACTCCGTAGTGTGTATATCACCCGGTTTTCCTTCATCAAATTTTGTACGAAAATCAGGCAAGATAAACCAACCATCAGCCCCACCAAGGTATGACAATATGAGTTTGTCCCCTCCTGTTAGCTCCAATTGTTTTCTAATATTTACACTATAACCTTTTGAAACCAATACATAGGTACTATCTGTCATTTTAGCCCAAAACCGATTCTCTTCTAATAACTCTGCCTTCTTAAGCCCCGGCTTTTCTTCTGGCTGTTTAATAGCTAAGAATGATTTATTCTGATTGGTCAAATAGTTAATACTATTAGCTCCTACATCATATCTGTATTTTCCTGTAGTTACAATAAGTCCTTTTTGGAAAATAGTTGGGTAATTGGGGCTACCTGCCCAGAAAATATCATCAGGGTTATGAGATACAATTACACCTTCATGCCAAGCGGTATGATTCGATGATTTGTTATAACCTTTTAATATAACCGTAGCATTTATTGAGGCTACATAAGTAATGTAATCGTCTGTACCAGAAATAAGGTTAGGGTTGTATGCAGGTACTATTTTTCCATTAATTGCTACGCTAACTTTAGCGTATTGCCTAAAATATTGTGCTCTATTGTCTTCTGGAGCCATTTCGGTTCTACCCGTAATTTGCCCATCCGCATAAGTGATTTTGCGTAAGACTAAACTAGACCTTCCAAATTGCTCATCTAACACTTCACTTTTAATCCAGCTTCCTTGGGCATCGTATTCATAGTAGTGCTTTAAAACAGATTGTTGGTTATTTCCTAAGTTCTTGGTGGTTTCTTGTACTTTAAGCTTTGTTGTTTTATCGGTTAGCGTAATGATGGTGAATGTACCATTTGCAGTTGCGCGGGTTTCGCCAGTTACTTCATTTCCCCCTTCATCTTTATACTCATATATAGAAATAACCCTAGCACTATCTTCTCCTTGAAGCTTTTGAGAGGTTTTAGTAATTCTATTTAGCCCATCTCTTTCTGTGTATATAGCTCCTTTCCACTCACCATTTTCGAGCACCTCTGTTGCTATAAGCTGATCTTTATTATTATAGCTATAATTTTTAACTGTAGTAATTAAACCTTGTACTTGTGTAGTGGTAGTTAATAAGCCCTTTTTATAATCATACTTGGTGTTGCGCAGATTTAAGCCAGTAGCCCCGTTCGAGATTTTCTCTACTTCCAAAACTCCCTTTTTATCTAATTCATAACTGTATTCATACTTATTACCAGTCAATAACTCATCTCGGCTTATGCTTATCAAATTGCCTTTTTCATCATACTTCTCAGTTTCGATTATGGCTTTTTGCAGGCCCTTTTCTGCCACAAACTCATAGTATGTATTTACTATACTGTTGGCTTTACCCTTTACTCCTTTAGACTCTAAAGTAACCGCTTCAAATAATTGGGCCTTCGCAGAAAAGCCATAAAGCATAAATAAGAGTAAGATGAAGTTTTTCATGAATACAGCATTTAGTGGTCAATCAAGGCCATTATAAATCAAGGCTTTGGATTATTGTAAAATTAAAGCCACTCTGTACGGGAAGGAATACGCTAGGTATGGGGTATTTGCATCCGTGCTGGCACGGATGAATAAACACATACTGCCGATTAACTAGCAACCATAAATTGACCAGACCTACCTTTCAAAAAAAAAAAACGACCGTTGGAGTAAATAAAATACATATAAACAACATCATTACTATATTTAATCATATCTAAATTTAACATCATGAAAAATAAACTATTAAGAACAATGATTGCAATAGGCATATTTGCCTTTTCAATGAATCTGAACGCATTTAACATGAATGAGCCAGGCGGAGGTGGTTGTAATTCATCTGGTGTTACTTACGTTTGTGGTGAATTACAAGTAGCTCAACTTGAGAGGGATGCAACAAGAAATTGTTGCGCAGGCTCAAGTATTCAATGGTATGATGTATGTACTAATAGAGGAGATACTCTAGAAATTACAGAGAATGGATCTAATTCTAGCTGCGCTGATTGACAATAGCCATTGACATGAAAAACAGATATTGGCTAATTTTAGCAATCACATTCTTTAGCATTAGTTGCTCCAAGGAGTCAAAAAACGTTAACCACAAAACTACTTCGCTTAAGTATTTAGGCGAAGTAGCCTTAAACCACGGTGAGCTTTTGCTTTCAAGTTATGGGTTCTCAAATAATATTGTCGGACAAGACAGTCTTTTGATCTACGATCAAGGGTCGAAACAATTGGTACTATTTGATCTCCAGAAGAAAATACCTATTTATACCATTACAGTAACTTTGGACGGCCCTGATTTTTTTGACCCTCCATTTCAAGATGCCGAAATCAGAAATGACTCCTTATTCCTACTTTCTCGTAACTTTTTCAGTATCTACAACCTAGAGGGAAAAGCACTAGCTCGTTTTGGAAATGACGATCTTGGAATAGAGAAACTTTCGTCCTACACTAATGATTTTCAGCTATTGGGCAATAGTACTGTACTCTTCTCAAAAGTACCTATAGACGTTGTAGCACCAAACTTCCTATCATCAGAAAAACCAAAGCTCTTTTTCAGCTTAGATTTACTCACAGGAACCGTTTCTGAAATACCTGCCTTTTCACCTAAAGAATCGTTAATTGATGATAAAACCAATGGTTACTATAATGGTTATGCATTTCACAGTATGGTTCTTAACCATGATTCCATTGTTTACAGCTTTCCCTTTAGCTCAAAAACCTTTGTATATGATATGGGCACCAAAGAGCAAACAGAAATTGAAGCACCATTTAAATTTGCTGAAAACTTGAGAAAGCCTATCAGTGCTGCTGAAAAAAATGGAGGAAAATGGGCCGAATACGTGTATTCAAGTTCAAAATTTTCAGCAATACAGAAGGACAACAAGACAGGCTACTTTGTAAGGGTTGCATTACAAGCCGAAAAACTTGCCAATGGAGAAAACAAAGACCACAGATACCTTATGTTACTCAACGAAAGGCTTGAGGTTATTGAAGAAATCAAATTGAAAGAAATGGTGTTTATAGAGCCAGCAGTATCTAATGGGGTTATTTACTTGTATTTAGGAAATCCCTCCGTAGAAGGTGCCTATTCGTTTGTTGCATATGAGATTGTGAAGTAAGACTCTCAAGGAAAATACTTTGAATAAAAAACTATTTCACCTTAATTAAACTAATTGATTAGTTTAATTAAGAGCAAGTATGAAAAATACATTTTGGCCAATTTTAGCAATTATTCTACTTACTGCTAGCTGCAGGAAAGAGGCTGAAAATGTTAAAAACAAAGCTACTTCGCTTAAGTATTTGGGCGAAGTAGCCTTAAGCCATGGAGACCTGCTGCTATCCAATCGAGGGGCTTTAAATAAAGTCGTTGGACAGGATAGTCTTTTGGTATATGACCAAAATTCTAGACAACTGGTCTTGATCGATTTAAAAAAGAAAATACCTATTCATACTATTGCTGTAACTTTGGACGGTCCTGATTTCTTTGATCTCCCCTTTCTTGATGCAACGATAAGAAATGATTCAATCTTCATCCTTTCACAAAATTATTTCAGCATATATGACCTTGAAGGTAAAATCAAACTTCGATTTGATAAGGATCAGCTAAATAACTCAAACTCACTATTTCACATAAGCGATTTCCAAGTAATGGAGCAAGGTGATATTCTGTTTTCGAAAGTACCACTAGAGGTGATGGTGGATAACTTTACATCAAAAGAAAAACCTAACCTCTTCTTTACAATAGATACCCCTACTGGGTCAATTTCTGAAAAACCTGTTTTCTCACCCAAAGAATCCTTAATAGACGACAAAGACAGAGGCTACTATAATGATCTTGCATTTCACTACATGACTGTTTCTAACGATTCTATCATTTATAGTTTCCCCTTTATGTCAGAAATATTCATCTATAATTTACAAACCAATGATCAAACCAAAATTGAGGTACCTTCTAAATTTGCTGAAAATCTGAGAAAACCTATAACTGTTGCTGATAATAATGACACCAAAAAATGGGCTGATTACATATATTCAAGTTCAAAATTCTCAGCCATTGAAAGAGACAGTAAGACTGGGTTTTTTCTTCGTGTAAGCACCCAGTATAAGAAGATATCAGATGGATTAAATCAAAGCAGTAAATATATAACACTGATTGATAACAAATTGCGTAAAATTGAAGAAATAGAACTAGCCGACAAAGTCTTCCCAAACCCGATAGTGTCGAATGGGGTTGTCTATCTACTTAAGGTTGACCAGCCAGTAGAGGATGCTTATACATTTGTTGCATATGAGATTGTGAAGTAAGACCTTTCTTATAGCAGTTCTTAGATCAAATTATTCGCGTAAGCAAATTTGATAAGTCCTACTAGGGAGTTGGTTTTTGTTTTGCGGAAAATATTCTTTCGGTGGGTTTCCACGGTGCGTTCACTGATAAAAAGTTCTTCGGCAATTTGCTTGTTAGAGTATTCCTGAGAAATCAGTTTGAGAATTTCGCGTTCGCGAGAAGTCAAAAGCTTACCTTCATCGGGTTCGTAAAGGCTTTTCACAAGCATGGCATTAATATCGGTAGACATGTACATTTTGCCTCCTCTTACCGCATAAATGGCTTCAATCAGTTCTGCCTTGGTGTCTTTCTTCAATACATAACCATTTACGCCCTCTTTCAGAATTTCCTTTACCAAATGGGCTTCATCGTGCATGCTCAAAATGATGAACTTCATATCGGGGAAAAGGCGTTTGGTTTTTTGCACCAAACTCAATCCGTCATCATCTCCTAGATTATAATCGGTAATCACCAAATCGGGTTTGTGTTTGTCGATAGAAGGGATAGCATCTGGAACGGAGCCCACAGCATCTACCACAGAAAGCATTTCATCTTCTTCTATCAGCTTTTTTAAGCCATCCAATAATATGGAGTGGTCATCGACAAGGAGGATTTTCATCGTTTGGGCTATTTGTTCCTTGCCTACAAAATTGAACAACCATTTCATCAGGGCAAGGTATTCTTACTAATCTATTAAAAATATCCGATTAAGCGGTGATTTGTTTTTCAGTACTAGTGGGTATTCTCTTAATCGAAGCCTCATGCAAATTAACAGTCATCATAGTACCTCTTCTATCAGGATGACTATCCAAATCGAACTCCCCTTTAATTAAATTTAAACGCGTTTGAATATTCTTCCATCCGTTACCCTTACCATTATAAAAGAGTTCAGTATCAAAGCCTTTTCCATCATCTTCTACTGTTAAGGTCAATTCGGTTTCGTCTCTGGTAAGCTGAATTGTGATGTGACTTGCGTCTGCATACTTCATTACATTATTCACCCATTCTTGGCAAATTCTAAAAAGAGAAATCTCAACAATTTCGGGAAGACGCTCTTTATTACTGAATACAATCACTTCGCAAACCACCTTCTTACTTTGAGTAATACGATCTCCAAACTCTTTTAAGGCAGTAGTTATCCCCTTTTTTACCAAGGTTTGAGGCATTAAATCGAAACATATGGATCGCAGTTCGGCATACATATCGTTGATTACTGATTCTCCGTTTTTAAAAACTTCCAGTCTCTTTTCTGGATGTTGAGCGTCCTTATCATTTAATCCTGAAAGGTTGAGTTTAAGCACAGAAATAAGTTGACCAAAACCATCATGTAAATCTCTAGCAAAACGGTTTCGCTCCTTTTCTTGAGAGTTGATTACTGCGTTTAGTTCTGCTTCGCGAAGTTTAAGTTGGGCTTGTTGAAGAATGAGCTGCTCATTCTTTTTTGCTCGGTTGCGCACCAAAAAGATTACAGCTAAAAATAGAATTGCAATCAAAACTAAGCCGATCATCAACAAGCGATTTCGCTCAAGTTTTAATGCTTGTTCACCAAGCTGGGCTTCTTGCAAAGCAATTTGTTGCTCTTTCTTTTCAGTTTCGTATTGTAGCTGCAACTCTTCCAATACCCTACGCGAAGCAATATTGTACATTGAGTCGGAAACAGTTTTGAAAGATTTGTAACTAAACAAAGCTTCTTTATACCTAGAGGCTTTTTCTAAAAAATCACTTTTTACTAAAAAGGCTTGTTGCACGCCTTCTTTAAAACCTATATTCTCGGCTATTTCCCTGCCTTTATCTAGCGCGGTAAATGCACGATCAATTTCGCCCTTTTCTCCATATACCCTACCTACATTTATATAGGCTGATGCAATCCCAGTGCTGTCTGCTAAAGCCTTCCTCATCGTTAAAGCTTGCTCATAATATCCTACAGCCCTATCTAAGTCATTCATGTAGAAGTAACAATTACCTAGAGACTCTAAGCCATTGGCTAATCCACGTTTATCATTGAAGGTCTCTTTTATTAAGTTGCTCTTTTTTATATAGTTAATGGCCGAATCAAATCTGCTTTGCTCATAATATATAGTAGCCAAATTGGAGTATATATACCCTTGATTTAGGGTAGAATTACCTTTTTCTGCCAATTTTGAAGCATTTTTATACACTTCAATTGCCTTTGCGTAATCCTTCAGCCCAAACTGGTTAATAATTCCTATCCATATCAAAGCGCTAGAAGATCCTGCATAGTTATCGATGCTTTCATAGAGTTTTTGAGATGCCAAATAATGAGGTAAGGCTTTTGCATAGTTTGATAAATCATATTCAATATTACCCAATGTCATCTCTGAATATGCTTGGATTGTTACCTCGCCTAATTCACTGGAGATTTTCACCACTTCATTCAAAACTTGCTTTGCTTGTTCTGATTTACCCGTAAGACTTAAGGCGGCACCATGAAATTGCCCTGTCTTGGCAATTCCTAGTTTCCAATTTATTTTTTTGGCTGTTACATAAGCACTGTCAATATATTTAGATGCCGTTGAAAAATCCGACAACTTAAGTATATCATGAATTGCTAAATATGTTTCTATTCTAGTAGAGTCATCATCTACATTTTTCAGAGAATGCTTTAAGCTATCGAGGTTCTGAGCATTTAAAAACACAGAACATAGAAGGGCAGAACATACAAGGATCAAAAGTCTCATTCACGTAAGTTATATGCTATTACCAAAAACAGGAGTGAAAAATATCAACACTCACATTTCTATGAATCAGAATACTATCTCAATAAACATAAAAAAACCGACTTAAGGCACTCCGTTTATGGAGAGTTCAAAAGTCGGTTTTTAAAATGAGTCTAAGATTGCTTAAGCAGCAAATTCTCTGATTGTCTTCTCAATAATATCGCAGCATTCATGTAGTTGCTCTTCTGTCATTACCAACGGAGGTGCAAAACGAATAATATTGCCATGGGTTGGTTTGGCCAATAATCCGTTTTCTTTTAACGCCATACAAATATCCCAAGCAGTTGAACTGTCTTCGGTATCGTTAATCACAATAGCATTTAAAAGTCCTTTACCTCTTACTAAGGTAATTAGGTCGGTAGTTTCAATAAATGCGCTCATTCTTTCTCTGAAAATTTCGCCCAATCTTTGCGCATTTTCAGCAAGCTTTTCATCTTTAATTACTTCTAAAGCAGCTATAGCCACTTTAGCTGCCAGTGGGTTTCCTCCAAAAGTACTTCCATGCTGCCCTGGCTGAATTACTTCCATAATAGGATCGTTGGCCAATACAGCAGACACCGGATACACACCACCAGAAACAGCTTTACCTAAAATCAATACATCTGGCTTTACGTTTTCATGGTCACATGCTAAAAGCTTACCCGTTCTGGCAATACCCGTCTGTACTTCATCAGCTATAAACAGTACGTTATTCTCTTTACACAAACGGTCGGCTTCTGTTAAATAACCGCTATCTGGAACATATACTCCAGCTTCACCTTGAATAGGTTCGACTAAGAAACCTGCTACATTTTCTTCGGCTAAGGCTGCCTTCAAAGCATCAATGTCGTTGTATGGTATTTTGATAAACCCTTTGGTGTAAGGGCCAAAGTTCTTCTTGGCTACTGGATCGTTCGAAAAGGAAATGATCGTTGTTGTTCTTCCATGGAAGTTATCTTCACAAACAATAATTTTAGCTTCATTTTCAGGAATTCCTTTTCGCTCGTAAGCCCACTTTCTACAAATTTTAATAGCAGTTTCAACAGCCTCGGCTCCCGTATTCATAGGTAAAATCTTATCGAAACCGAAATACTCGGTCATGTACTTTTCATACATTCCTAGTACATCGTTATAAAAAGCGCGAGAAGTTAAGGTCAGTGTTTCGGCCTGGTCTTTCAAAGCTTGAACAATTCTTGGATGACAATGCCCTTGATTTACAGCACTATAAGCAGATAGAAAATCGAAATACTTTTTCCCTTCTACATCCCAAACATAAACACCTTCACCTTTGGCCAAAACAACCGGTAGCGGATGGTAATTATGCGCGCCATACTTGTTTTCTAGATTAATTGCTTGTTTGCTATTTTGAACTGTTTCCATCTGTATTAAATTTTATCTTTGCTACCCAAAATCAGGGGTAGGTCAAAGGTAAACAAACTAATTTAGCCCAAAAAAGATGTCGAAGGATTCTAAATCAAAATCAACATTTGTCACAGAAAAAGAAGATTATTACCTTGACGAACTGGGCAGAATGGTTTTTACAGCTAAATACCACTTAAAAAGAGGCTATTGCTGTAAAAATGGTTGTAGACACTGCCCTTACGGCTATAAAAAATGACAAACCATTTCGAGAATCTCTCCATTGACCCCAATGAACTTCCGAGTTTAGAGGAAGTCAATTTCAAACCAATAGACCCCAACTACCTTAAAGTAAGCCTAATTTCATCAGCCCTGTTTTTTGTAGCGCTAGTGGCAGGAGCTATTGCCATTATTGAGTTTTCTGATTTTGAAGAGAAAACGAATGGCTACCTTATATCAATGGGGGCTATACTTCTTTTTTCGGTCGCCAATATCACACTCACTATTCTGGGGTTTAAAAAGAAAAAATATGCCCTCCGCCAACGCGATATCATTTACACCAAAGGCTTAATTTGGTCGGTACGCACCACTGTGCCCTTTAACAGAATACAACATGCAGAACTGAAGCAAGGCCCAATAGAAAGGTTGTATAAAATAAACAGTTTAAAACTTTTTACGGCAGGCGGGCAAAGTAGTGATTTGGTTATTCCAGGCTTAACAGATGATGAAGCCCTCTCGATGAAAGATTTCGTACTCAAGAAAACCGAAGAGGATGGAGCAGAACAATCATGATTTTTCTATTCCGCAGCGCCAACCTTCTGTAGCCATTGGCATTATTCTGATCAAATTTTTCAGAATGACAATCAAAGCCATGTGGCCTATCCTAGTTTCGCTAGTAATTGGTCGCAGAGCAGGCTCTACCTTCGATGACATTATTCTATATGTAGTGATTGGTTTTGCTGTTTATAACCTCTTGGGGTCTATTCTTACTTACTTCCGCTTTTACTATTATATTAAAGACAACGCCATTGTGTTGGACAAAGGAGTGTTGAAAAAGACGCGGACAAATATTCCATTTGAGCGTATTCAAACTATAAACTTTAGTCAAAACCTACTTCATCAATTATTCAATGTAGTAAGTGTAGAAATTGATTCGGCTGGCGCGAATAAATCGGAAATAAGTATTGATGCGCTTAGAAAAGATGAAGCCATTGCTCTAAGGGATTATATTATGGCCGAGAAAAAACAACTGATTGAAGAATCAGGAACGGAAGAAGAAAAAAGCATTATTGCCGACAAAAGCCCTTCTGATTTGCTACTCCATTTAAAGCCTAAGGATTTAATTAAAGTGGGAGTAAGTCAAAACCACCTGCGCTCCATGGGCATTATTTTCGCCTTTGTTTTTACTACCATAAATGAGATTACCGATAACATAAGCGATTTTATTGCCGACCAATTGGGCCAATATGAAAGTTATGTTGTTAATAACACCCTTTTTGCTTTTGTAGCTTCTGTGGTGCTCGTTACGGTTATTTCCTTCTTGTTTTCGCTAGTCAATTCAATTTTAAAATATTACGATCTCAAACTATGGCTCAGTAATAATGGGTTGAAATTGGTAAGAGGCTTATTCAATCGAGAAGAGGTAACTATTAATAAAAACAAGGTGCAAATGGTGTCTTGGTCTACCAATCCAATCCGGAAAATTTTTAAAATGTACACCTTACAAATTGCCCAAGCATCGAGTACCGAAGTAAATGCGCAAAAGTCTAAAATCAATGTACCAGGAAGTTACAAACACCAAATATCGAAGGTGATTAATATGGTTTTCCCTTCTGAATATTTAGGTGCTGAAGCCAAACACTTTATCAGCCCTCTTATTAAGCTTCGAATTATTTTTTTCTATGGGCTTATTCCTTCAGCACTTGGTTTGAGTACTTGGTTTCTGATTGAAGAAGCGGCCTTTTATTTCTTACTCATTCTTCCGCTTTCTTTTTTCTTAGGAAGAGCATATTATAAAAAGAGGAGTTATGAAATCAATGAAGAACTCATTAGAAGTAACAGTGGAATAGTAGGTACCGAAAATGTGCTAACTCAAATTCATAAGGTACAGGCCGTACGAGTAAATCAAAGCTGGTATCAGCGTAGAAAACAGTTGGCTACAATAAAACTCTATACTGCCGCAGGCGAATTAAGTATTCCGTTTATTAGCCTCAGCGAAGCACTTCAATTGGAAAGTTTTATTCTTTATCGCATCCAAACAGATAAAAGAGAGTGGATGTAAACAAGCTCTCATTAATGTATAAACTCAAAAACAATGACTGAAAACTTATTGATGATTCTGATAGGTTTATCAATAGTAAATATCGGAATCAACCTCGTTAAAAAGCCTAAAGTCGATATTAAACCACAACTCAAGCAGATAGAAGATTTAATGGTGAAATTCGATTTGACCCTAGAGCGAACGGAAAAATCGATCAAAGATGAATTTCAAAGAAATAGAACGGAATCAAATTTTCTATCAAAAACTAATCGAGAAGAACTGACCAATAGTCTAAAATCATTTGAAGAGAAATTTGCGGAAAACATTAAAGAGTTAAATGAATTGCTGCGCCAGAAATTTGGTGATTTTTCTATTCAACAAAACCAAATCAATAAACAAACCACAGAGAATGTAAAAGAAGTAAAGCTTTCGGTGGAAAACCAACTCAAATCTATTCGTGAAGACAACACCAAACAGCTTGACGAAATGAGGAAAACGGTGGATGAAAAACTCCAAAAAACATTAAATGAGCGTTTAAGCCAGTCTTTTGAAACTGTAGGAAAACAATTGCAGGCTGTTCAAGAAGGCCTTGGTGAAATGAGAAGTTTAGCCACCGATGTGGGCGGTCTCAAAAAAGTATTGAGTAACGTAAAAATGCGTGGCGGCATTGGTGAAATACAGCTTTCCATGTTGTTAGAGCAAATTCTAGCCCCAGATCAATACGAAGCTAATGTAAAAACAAAAGCTAGTAGTGCCGATTTAGTCGAGTTTGCGATTAAACTGCCCGGCAGAGATGATTCTGGCAAGAATGTATGGCTTCCCATTGATGCGAAATTCCCGAAAGACATTTACGAACAACTTCAAGAAGCCTATGACGAAGGAGACCAAGCGAGGGTTTTAATCGCCCAAAAGAACCTTGACAACACCATTAAGAAAATGGCTAAAGACATCAGTGATAAATACATTGATCCGCCTAACACCACCGATTTTGGCATTATGTTTTTGCCTTTTGAAGGAATTTATGCTGAAGTAGTTCGCAAAGCGGCTTTGCTCGAAGATTTGCAAAGAAATTACAAAATCATTGTCACTGGCCCTACTACCCTAGCGGCTATTCTCAACAGTTTACAAATGGGCTTCAAAACCTTGGCCATTCAAAAGCGCAGCAGCGAGGTTTGGCAAGTTCTAGGTGCTGTTAAAAAAGAGTTTGAAAACTTTAGTGGAATTATGGAAAAGGCACAAAAAAATATTCAGACTGGCCTTAATCAATTAGATGACGTAATGGGCAAAAGAACCCGCGCCATCCAAAGAAAATTAAAAGGAGTTGAAGCCTTAAGCGAAACCGAAACCAAAAATATTTTACCTGAGCTTTCTGATGGCTCGTTGCTTCTAGATGATGAAAACGATGACTTGTAAATAGCAACTCACAATATTCAATTTAAACTACTTTTCGCTTTAGCCAGTTTAACTTTAGAACCAAAAATATTCAAAGAGTCATTTTTGAATCATTAGAGAATTTCAACAATATAAGGTGAGTCAAATGAGCCCTTTGGCTGCCAAATTTTGATGTTCAAACCTAACTTGTTGAAAATCAGAACAACTGGATGAAAGTATATTTATCCCATTTTAACAGATATCTTTTTACTTTGCAGCTTCTTAATTAGACACACGTGAGTGATAAGTTTATTGACATAGAAAAGGTGATTGGCGAAAAAAACCCGAGCCTCTTAAAATGGATGCCGGGGTTCATAATTCGTTACATCAAACGCATTATTCACCAACAAGAAGTGAATGAAGTAATTCATGACTTCTCAAACTTGAACGGTGTCGATTTTGCCAATGCAGTGCTCAACCGCTTTAACATTAAAGTAGACATTCACGGCATTGAGAACATTCCCAAAGAAGGCGGAATTGTTTTTGCCGGAAACCATCCTTTCGGGGGTATCGAAGCTCTTGCCCATGTAAAAGCCATTCAACCCATAAGGCCAGATATTAAATTTTTGGTGAATGATATTTTGCTTAACTTAAAAAATCTCAATCAACTATTTGTGGGTATAAATAAACATGGGGCAACCCCCGCAGACTCCGTTAAGCAAATGAATGAGCTTTTTGGGTCGGGGCATGCAGTTTTTATTTATCCTGCCGGATTAGTAAGTAGAAGAACTAAAGGGGTGGTAAAAGACCTGCAATGGAAAAAAACTTTTATTACCCGAGCAAAGCGATTTAAAAGCCAAGTAGTTCCAGTATATACTGGTGGAACTCAGCTGTCTAACTTTTTTTATAATCTTTCTAACTTCCGGAAAGGCTTAGGTATTAAGGCCAATTTAGAAATGTTTTATTTAGTTGATGAGATGATGAAACAAAAGAATAGTACTTTTAATATTGTTTTTGGAAAACCCATTGACCCTACAACTTTTGATCGATCAAAGTCAGATCAAGACTGGGCAGAATGGATGAAAGAAAAAGTGTATAAACTCCAATAACTGAAACTCACTCAATTTGGACAAGAATTTAGACTACGTTATTGACTCAGTTGATAGAAAGCTTTTGAAGTCAGAACTCACTGCAGAGCGTTTTATACGCAACACCCAAAAAGGGGGCAATGAGATTTACTTTGTTAACGCCCACAACGCACCCAACACAATGCGTGAAATAGGTCGTTTGCGAGAAATATCCTTTGCTAGCGCTGGCGGGGGAACTGGTAAAGAGGTAGATATTGATCAATATGACCTCTGTGAAAATTGTTACCAACAACTAATTGTATACTCACCAGAAGAGGAAGAAATCATTGGAGGATACCGCTTTATAGATTGTAGCACTTTAGATCTTTCAGACCCAAACCACATTGCTATTTCAACGGCACACTACTTTTCTTTCTCCGACCAATTCGTAAAAGACTACCTGCCTTATGCCATAGAGCTTGGCCGATCATGGATTCAGCCAAAACATCAGCCAAACGTAGATCCTAGAAAAGGAATTTTCGCCCTCGATAACCTTTGGGATGGCCTTGGTGCCATAATTCTGAGCCACCCCAACATGAAATACTTTTTTGGAAAAGTTACCATGTATCCGAACTATAATATAGAAGCGCGAGACGCTGTGCTGTATTTTATGGAGCGTTTTTTTCCAGACAAAGATGGATTGGTAACTCCTAAAAACCGACTTCTACCCGCTACGGACATTAGTAAATTAGAAGAACTATTTGAGGGAAAAGATTTTAAGAGTGGAATGATTACTTTAAACTCTTACACCAAAGCCAGAGGCGAGCGTGTTCCTCCACTAATTAAAAACTACATGTCTTTATCTCCTTCCATGAAATCGTTCGGAACAGCCGAAAACCCTGACTTCGGTAGCGTAGAAGAAACAGGTATACTTGTCACTGTTTCTGACATTTATGGCGAGAAAAAAGATCGGTACACTACTTATTAAAGGTTTACTCTTTCTCCAGCACTAAAAAGAATAATTATTGTAAAATGAAGATTCTGATATTTGGTGCCTCAGGCTCAGGTACAACTACACTAGGAAAAGAAATTGAGAAGATCGCTGGTTTTACTCACCTAGACGTTGACGACTATTACTGGAAAAAGACAGACCCTCCATTTCAGGAAAAAATAACCTTACCTAAAAGAAATGATAAGCTAAAAACAGATTTTGAAAGACACAAAAACGTCATCATCAGTGGTTCAATGGTTAGTTGGGGAAAAGAATGGCAAACATTATTCAACTTAGTTGTCTTTGTTCAGATTAACCCCAAAACAAGAATGGAGCGACTACAAAAAAGAGAGGTTGAGCGCTACGGCATGAAGCTATTAACAGACAAAAAAACACAAGAGGACTCTCGAGCTTTTTTAGAATGGGCAAAACAATATGAAAACCCAAATTTTAATGGCCGGTCTCTAAAAATTCACAATAATTGGATTGAATTACTCGATTGCAAGGTTATTAGAATAGATGGAGGAGAAGAACTACAAAAGAAGACCGATAAAATTTTGGCTGAAATACAAGCCATTAGCGTTCGACAGAATAAAGAGCAGTAAGTAAACACCTCGACTAGAATTCTATAACTACCTATACAACCTACCTCACCAAACTTTTAAGTAAAATATATTAACTCAGGTTGGTGTCTTTCCAAATAATTACGATATTTGCATTCCGTTTTCAAAAGCGACTAAATTATATTTACCCATGGCAAGAGTTTGTGACATCACCGGAAAGAGAGCACGTACAGGAAACAACGTTTCTCACGCTAATAATAAAACAAAGAGAAAATTCTACCCGAATCTTCAGAAAAAGAGATTCTACCTTCCTGAAGAAGACAAATGGGTTACTTTAAAAGTATCTACATCAGCTTTAAGAACCATTAATAAAAATGGCATTACCGCTGTACTAAAAAAAGCAAGAGAAAACGGTAACGTTTTAGTATAATAGCGTTCTAAAACGTTATTATACTACTATGAAGTTTTCTATTAAGACTTTAGCAATCCTGATGACGTTTATGTTCTCAGGATTTTTCTTTTTACAGGCTCAAGAGAATGTAAGAAAAGACTATTTAAGCGCTGACTTCCACAAAGGAAGAAGAGATGCATTGCGAGCAAAGCTGCCCGACAACTCTGTAGCAGTTTTCTTTGCAAACCCGGTACGCAACCGCGCGAATGATGTGGACTTCATCTATCATCAAGACCCAGACTTATACTATCTAACAGGATACAAAGAGCCTCATGCTGTTTTATTGGTTTTCAAAAACATGCAAACTGATAAAACTGGAAATCAGTATAATGAAATTTTCTTTGTTCAAACCAGAAATGCACAAGCTGAACAATGGACAGGCCGAAGGCTTGGTTCTGCAGGCGCCCAAGAAAAGCTAGGGATATTAAACTCCTTTAATAATACAGAATTTAAGGCTTACGATGTAGACTTCGAGAAATTCGATAAAATTCTATTCTACGAATTTCAGAACGATGTACGAGACAACGCTCGTGATGAAAGTGATTTATTTAGCCTGATTCAGCAATTCAAAAGTAAAGTAGGTTATGGTGTAGAAGCCAACAATCTTGGTGCCGAGCCTAAAAAGAACAACTTAGATTTGAGAGGTCTCAACACCATTATGGGTGAGCTGCGTGGTATTAAAACCAAAGATGAGCTAGACCTATTACGAAAAGCAGTGTTTATATCGGCCGTGGGTCAAGCAGAAGTAATGAAAGCCATGCACCCAGGAATGACCGAAGCCGAAGTACAAGGTATCCATGAGTTTGTGTTCAAAAAATACGGTTCTGAATACGAGGGCTACCCTTCGATTGTAGGCGCGGGAAATAATGGCTGTATTCTTCATTACATTGAAAATACAGAAATAGACATCCAAAGTGATCAGATGATTTTGATGGATTTAGGTGCGGAGTACCATGGCTATACTGCTGACGTTACCCGAACCATTCCAATTGACGGTAAGTTCTCGAAAGAAGAAAAAGCCATCTATGACTTGGTGTACGAAGCTCAAGAACAAGCCATTCAAATGGCCAAACCAGGGGTTTCAATGGCTGAGATGGGAGCTTTGGCTTCAAAAATAATCAGCAAAGGTTTAGCCGATTTAGGAATCATTGAAAGCGAAACTACTCGACACCCTTATTATCCGCACGGACTTTCTCACCACATTGGCCTAGATGTTCACGACAAAGGCCCAAGAGGTCCGCTTCAAGAAAACATGGTGATTACAGTAGAGCCAGGCATATATATCCCTAAAGGAAGTAAATGCGACCCAAAATGGTGGGGTATCGCGGTTAGAATTGAGGACGATATTCTTATTACCAAAGATGGTTCTGAATTACTTTCTGGCTATGCACCAAGAAAATCAGAAGACATTGAGGCTTTGATGAAGCAAAGTAGCCCATTGGCGCAATTCACCTTACCAGCCCTCAAAGGAAACAAGTAAAAGCACTTTTTTTTTTAGTAATATAGGCCGGCTTTGCTGGCCTATATTGTTTATATTATGTTACATTAAATTGCCTATACTGATTAATCACAATATGAAGTTTAAACTCCTTACTTTCCTATTTTTAGTTCCTCTCTCTATGCAGGCACAAAATAATGGACTCGAATTCATTAATCTTTTCAGTTCTGATATGAATGAAGCTGTGTCATGTTATAGAATCCCTGCTCTGATCACTGCAAAAAACGGAGATCTCATTGCGGCCATTGATGAACGTATCCCCTCTTGTGGCGATCTGAAATGGAGTAATGACATCAACATTGTGATAAGAAGAAGTAAGGACAATGGAAAAACTTGGTCTAAAATAGAATCTATTGTCGATTACCCTTTGGGAAAATCAGCCTCTGACCCTTCCTTTATTTTAGACCAGATTACCGGAGATATAATCATGTTTTTCAATTATATGGACCTCAATTCAGAAAAGGATGTGTATTATCTGAAAATGACAAAAAGCAGCGATAATGGAGCGTCATGGTCCTCACCTGTCGACATTACCTCACAAATAACAAAATCAGAATGGAAGAATGATTTTAAGTTTATTACCTCAGGAAGGGGAATTCAAACCCGTAACGGAACATTGCTTCACACACTTGTCAACCTAGCCAATGGCCTTCATGTATTCGGAAGTGATGACCATGGTGAGAACTGGTATTTAATTGACAGTCCAATTCATCCCGCAGATGAATCTAAAATTGTGGAACTCAATGATGGTTCATGGATGATCAATAGTCGAGTCAATAACCTTGGCACTAGATTCGTTCATATTTCCAATGACAAAGGCAAAACATGGGCATCCAAAGCAGAAGCAGAATTGATAGACCCATCATGCAACGCCAGCATCATTCAATACCCTGTTACAAGCAATGGAATCGACAGAAATATATTGCTGTTTGCGAACCTCAATAATTCGAGCTCCAGAGAAAACCTTTCGATACGCGCCAGCTATGATGATGGGAAAACTTGGACAGCACCAAAAACAGTTTATGCTGGAAAATCAGCTTATTCTTCGCTTTCAATATTAAAGGACGGAAGTGTTGGCTTGTTCTTTGAAAAAGATAACTATAAAGAAAATGTTTTCGTTCGAATTAGCCTAGACTGGATCACCGATGGGAGATATAAGTAAAGGAAATCCGTTTTATTAAATCCCGCACTGTAGAAGGTGTTAAATTCACGGACCAAATTAGTATCCATAAGCTTAAAATATTTCAGCACCATGGGTTTTATTATAAAAAACAGTTAGCTATATTTGCAATCCGAATTTTAGAAGCATAAAGAAATGGCTAAGAAAGGCAATAGAGTTCAAGTGATCATGGAATGCACTGAGCATAAGACAAGTGGAATGCACGGTACGTCTAGATACATCACTACTAAGAACAGAAAAAACACCACCGAGAGATTGGAGTTGAAGAAATACAACCCAATTTTGAAGAAATACACTATTCACAAAGAAATTAAGTAATAATGGCTAAGAAAGTAGTTGCAACCCTGAAAGTACAAGGTGGTGTAAAATACGCCAAAGTAATTAAAGCAGTAAAATCTCCAAAAACAGGTGCATATACCTTTAAAGAAGAGATTGTTACTGAGGATATGGTAAAAACAGTGCTTGCTGACAAGTAAGAAATTGCACTTTTAATAAATATATCAAAGTCCCTCAAGAGGGACTTTTTTATTGTTAATTTTACGTACAGTTATGGGCTTATTTGGAATCTTCTCAAAAGAAAAAAAAGAATCGCTCGATAAGGGGCTTGAAAAAACCAAAGACGGTTTCTTTTCCAAGCTAAGTCGTGCTGTAGCCGGTAAATCAAAAGTTGATGATGAAATACTGGATGAATTAGAAGAAATTCTAATCACATCAGATGTTGGTGTTGAAACCACCATCAAAATTATTCAACGCATTGAGGAGCGTGTTGCTAAAGACAAATACCTCAACACAACTGAACTCGACAGAATACTTCGAGAAGAAATTGCAGAGCTTCTTTCTGAAAACAACTCTGAAGATCTTACGGAGTTTACTATTCCATCCAATCATAAGCCACACATTATCCTTGTAGTGGGTGTAAATGGCGTAGGAAAAACAACTACTATTGGAAAGTTGGCTGCCCAGTTCAAAAAACAGGGTAAATCTGTAGTTTTAGGCGCTGCCGATACTTTTAGGGCTGCCGCTGTAGATCAGCTTAAACTTTGGGGGCAACGCATTGATGTACCCGTAATTGCTCATGGCATGAATACCGATCCTTCTGCGGTAGCTTTTGATGCAGTAAAAAAAGGAGTTGAAATGGGTGCTGATTTGGTTATTGTAGATACCGCTGGTAGACTACACACCAAAGTTAATTTGATGAATGAGCTTACCAAGATCAAACGGGTAATGCAAAAATTCATTCCAGAAGCTCCGCATGAAATCTTATTGGTACTTGATGGTTCTACTGGTCAAAACGCATTTATGCAGGCGAAGGAATTCACCAAAGCAACAGAAGTTTCAGCCCTAGCGATCACTAAACTAGATGGCACAGCCAAAGGTGGAGTAGTAATTGGAATTTCAGACCAATTCAAAATCCCTGTAAAATACATTGGCGTAGGTGAACAAGTAGGCGACCTTCAAGTATTTAACAAAGCTGAGTTCGTAGATTCCCTTTTCAAGAAGTAAGCTGGTTATTGTTTCTTAACACCTCAAAACACCGTCCTTCACTCTTTATTACTTAAAGTGTGTTTTTGTTTGACTGTTAACTGATTTAGGCTGATACTGCATAGTATTAAGCACCTATAATTTGCTAAAACGTCTTACCTTAATATTTCTTTTACCCCTCTACGGACTTGCCACCTTAGGCAACCTTGCTCCCTACTATGCCCTTTTCCACCGCGCATCTTTTCAATTGAGGGTACGCCAAGGAAATTATCAGAACGGTACAACACTGAACCTAACCGAACAAGAGTATAATCTCTTGGATTGGACTGAAAAAGGGAGGGAATTTAAAATGGATGGAGAAATGTATGATGTTTCTTCTATCAAAAAAACCAACACTGGCTATACCATAATTTGCAAACACGATGAAGTCGACAGTTGGCTATCAAAGGTAATTCAGTCTTCTAAACAAAAGCAAAAAGCACCGTCAAAAAAAAGGCGGATAGCTCGGTCAATAGATAAGTACTTCCCCGCGGAGTTTTCATTCTCCAGAGCGGCACTTCAAGCAGCTTTGCCCATTAGTCCTTTCGAAAAAAACTTAAGTATTCCTCTGATCTATTCTGAGGTCGAATCCCCACCCCCAGAGACCCAACATTTCTTTATATAAATAAGGTAAGACACATTCTTACCCATCCCCTATGCATGTTGCATTTGGGGTGATTTACTCTATTCCAATTTTTATACACAATGCTGTTCTGAAAGACAGACCCATGTAAATCCATAGGTCATGTTTTCAGCCTGTTTCATTGTGCTCAAACTTTAATAAAAAAGAAATGAAAAAGATATACTATACTTTTTTGGGGCTTCTTATTGGCTTCTCTATTATGGCTCAGTCGGGTCGAATATCAGGAAGAGTCATGGATGCTTCAGACAATCAACCACTTGCTGGTGCAAATATTAGAATTACTGGCAGCAGTGGAACTTCAACAGATAGCAATGGAGCGTTTTCAATTCAATGCAATGGTTCAACAGAAATTACTGTAACCTATGTAGGCTATAGAAGCTACACCGTCAGAATTGAAAATTGTGATCAAGACATAACGATTAAGCTCACGCCTGCCAACCAATTGCTTGATGAAGTAGAAATCACCGCTACTTCAAACCCTAACCGCTCACTATTGTATCTTCCAACCGCCATCACCAAGTTAGGTGGACTTGAGATGCAAAGAGGCACGGGTTTGTTTATGGATGATGCCATCAATGCCAACGTACCGGGAGTTTACATGACAAGAAGAGCAGTATCTTCTGGCCAACAATTTAATATTCGTGGATACGGAAGCGGTGTTGGTTTCCGTGGTGCCAATAATAACTTCGATGGTCAAGGTTATAAAGTTTACCTTAATGGAATTCCTGTAACCGATGCGGAAGGTATTACGGTGATGGACGACATCGACTTTGGTTCTATCGGAAATGTAGAGGTAATCAAAGGCCCTGCAGGCTCTCTTTATGGTTTGGCCATTGCTGGAGCAGTAAACCTTGAAACCAAGAAGGCTGAAAGTGGTCAGAATTCCATTAGCCAAAGCGCTTTGGTAGGAAATTACGGATTAAGTCGTTTCACTACTCAAGTGCAATTAGGTGCCGATCGATCTTCCATTTTAGTTAATTACGGCCGTCAGCATTCTGATGGGTTTATGCCACATAACAAGTCGGACAAGAACTTCTTTAACTTTATTGGTGATTTCACACCCAACGAAAAGCAGAAGATTTCAACCTACTTGGCCTATACTAACAGTTACGATCAACGTGCAGGAGAACTTACGATCAGTCAATTTGAAACCGGAGATTTTTCAGGAAATGCCCGATACATCAAAAATGACGCGCACTCTGAAGTTGTTGGTTTTAGAGCGGGTGTAAGCCACACTTACAAATTCTCGAATCAAGTAAAAAATACTACTGCCGTTTTTGGTTCTGGAATCACGAATAACGCAAGTTCTGCTGGTGGCTGGACGGACAAAAGCCCTTTCAATTATGGCTTCAGGTCTACATTGAACATGAATTTTGATTTGAACGGAGCCACTTTAAGTGGTATTGCCGGCATTGAGGCGCAACGTCAACAAGCGCTTAGCCTTGGTTATGGAATGGTTACCAATCAAGACGACCCCAATGGTTACAATGTCATTGGTGCGATGAGAAGTAATCAAGCGACTACAACCAGCACAGGTTCTTATTTTACCGAATGGACACTTTCACTTCCTAGTGATATTTCATTTACTGCGGGCTTAGGCTTTAGCACCATGGACATTGATTTAATGAATCGAACCTATGACGCAGTCAACGATAAAGCAGGTGAGAGGTATCAGGTGACTTATAAAAACATGGCGTCTCCTCATTTCGCTCTCAACAAAGTGTTCAACAGTCAGCTTTCAGCTTATGCTTCATATAGCAAAGGCTACAAGGCACCTGTAAGTGGAAACATTGTAATTTCCGCTACTGGTGAATTGAATACTGGTTTGAAACCTGAAGAAGGCGATCAGTTCGAAATTGGAACAAAAGGTTCTTTACTCGACAGCCGATTCAATTACCAATTGGCGCTGTTCAGCACAGAATTTAAAAACAAAATGACTTCTGTGGCCGTGCCTTTAGATGCCAATACTACTGCCTACACCTACATTGCCAATGGTGGTGGCCAGATAAACAAAGGTTTGGAGATTGCTGCCAATTATGAGCTTTATAAGTCTAGTACTGGCTTCTTTAGCAAAGTGGGTTCGTTTGCCAACCTTACTTATTCTGACTTCACTTACAAAAACTTCAGCTACCAGTCACTAAGTGGCGGTGTACCAACCACTGCTGAATATGATGGAAACGATGTAGCTGGTGTTTCGCCAGTAGTGGCCAATGTAGGTATTGATGCCTATGCACAAAATGGTTTGTATGGAAATTTGAATTTCCAATACAGAGACGGTATGCCTATTACATCTGATGGCGCTAACCAATCTGCAGGTTATAGGTTATGGAACGCCAAAGTGGGTTACCACAGTAAGCTTTCAAGTCACTTTGATATTGACCTGTACTTTGGGGTGAACAACATTTTAGGTGAGAAATATTACTACATGATATTCGTCAACCAGTTAAATGACGCCTACATACCCGCCCCTAAAAAGGCCAATTACTTTGGCGGAATTCAACTAAAATACATCTTTTAACCATTGAAATAGGCTGAAGTTTAGTCATGCCGAACTTGTTTTCGGCATCCTATAATTAAAACTGCAGAAGTTTAAATGACGGGGCCTGAAATACTCCGATACTTCGGAGCAGGGTGACCTTCAGCCTCTTTCTTCAACCTTAAATACGATGAAAAAACTATATACATTATTGCTAATGGCTTTGGTGCTTACTGGCTGCGGTAGGTTTTCAAACAAAGATGAAAAGCAATCCAATTCGAAAAGAATTGTATGTCTTTCAAAACAATACAACGAAATCATTTTCGAATTAAATGCACAACAAAATCTAGTTGCTGTAGACTTATCGAGTACTTATCCGCCCGAAATTAAGGCACTGCCTACAGTCGGCTATCACAGGGCTTTGAGCACGGAAGGCATTCTTTCTATGGAACCAACCATGATTATTCATGACAATAATGTCGGGCCAGAACAAGTGATGCAACAAATGGAAAAGCTTCAAATCCCGATGATGGTTTTTAAAACCAAAGGAGACAACATTCCAAGAGCCAAAGCATTGGTCACGGAAATGGGGAAATATTTCGGCAGGGAAAAAGAAGCCGATTCGCTCAATGCCAAACTTGACAAGGATTTGCTTTCAGCCGAAAATGCCCTGGCGCAATACACTACAAAACCCAAAGTGGTGGTGATTCATTATGGTAGAGCTACGAATGTGTACCTCACCATGACGGAAAATAGTACTACGGCCAATTTGATTGAAATGGCAGGTGGTACAATCCCTATCAATGGAGACCGGGGAATGATGCAGCTTTCAGCAGAAGTGATTGCCAAGTCAAACCCAGATGTTATTCTGCTTACCGACTTTGGTTACGACCGACTAGGTACCGAAGAACAATTAAAATCTCTTCCTGGTGTAAGTACAACAAATGCCGCCAAGAATAACCGAATTTATAGAGTTGAAGAGCACGACATGGTGTACTTCGGCCCACGTACAGGCGAAGTAATTCTCAAACTTCAAGAACTAATTCATAGAAATGAGCAAGTTCAATAATCAATACAAGGCTTGGTTCCCCATTCTTGCAGTTGTACTGCTGGTTACCTTTTTCTTTTCTATGAAATTGGGCGCCATTAATATCTCATGGACAGAAATTCAAACTTCATTCACGAAACTGATTAGTGGAGAAGCCATGAACCTCAACGAAAGAATCTTCATGCAAATCAGGCTTCCTCGTGCGTTAATGGGGGTTTTTGTAGGTGCCAGTCTGGCCATCGCTGGAGTATTGATGCAGGCCTTGTTCCGAAATCCAATTGTGGAGCCTGGATTAATAGGCACTTCTAGCGGAGCAGCTTTTGGTGCTTCATTGTACTTCGTTTTAGGATCAGTAATTAAAGTTCATGTAGGCGAATGGACTTTGCCGATTGCGGCTTGTATTGGAGGAACACTTTCCACGGTAGCCGTTTTCCTTTTGTCGCAAAATCGATCGACAGGCAAAAGTTCGGTGGTGGCACTATTGCTTACCGGCATTGCGATTAACGCACTGTTTTTGAGCGGTGTGGGCTTCCTCTCCTACTTGGCCCGCGACCCACAAGCCCGATCCATTATTTTCTGGAATCTCGGGACACTTTCAGGTGCCAACTGGGTTTCCGTTTCTATAGTAGGTACAATTATGGTGGTTTGCCTATTCTTTGCCTTGCGTTATGCAAAGCAACTGAATGCCTTAATGATGGGAGAAGATGAGGCCATTTTCCTTGGGGTCAATTTGAAGAAATTACAGATTGGAGTAATTGCCTTGAATGTACTTTTGGTAGCTGTAGCCACTTCGTTTACCGGGGTAATTGGCTTTGTAGGTTTGGTGGTGCCTCACCTACTTCGTTTAATGAAAGGCTCCGACAACCGCTTTCTCTTATTAGGAAGTGCATTTATGGGAGGAATACTGCTCAGCTTGGCTGATTTAGCCTCTCGCTTATTATTGGCTCCCGCTGAATTGCCCATTGGAATCGTCACGTCACTGGTAGGAGTACCCGTATTCATCATTCTCCTTAGAAAAAAACAATACTATTTCTGATTATGCTCGAAGCGAAAGAAATCACATTTAAAGTTGGAGAGAAAGTACTGCTCGACAAGGTATCGGTTCAGTTTGAAGCTGGAAAGCTTAATCTAATCATTGGGCCAAATGGTGCTGGAAAATCCACCTTGATGAAGGTAATCAGTCGGCAACTTACAAGTTACCAAGGAACCGTTAGCTATAACCATGTAGACAGCAAAGCGCTTAGCGATAAAAAGCTGGCGCAAATGAGGGCGGTACTCTCTCAAAACATCGACTTGGCCTTCCCTTTGAAAGTGTGGGAAGTGGTGATGATGGGACGCTACCCTCATTTTACTGATGCTCCGCGACAAATAGATAGAGATGCCTGCAAAGCCGCTTTGGAGTTTTTTGATGTAATGTACATGGCCGAACGGGATTACCTCACACTAAGCGGTGGTGAACGGCAGCGGGTACATTTCGCTCGGGTGCTTACTCAAATCTGGCACCCTATTCCCAACCAAGGGCGGTATTTGCTACTAGACGAGCCACTCACCTTTCTCGACATTCATTATCAGTTTCAGTTTATGCACAAACTCAGAGAGCTATTGAAGGAGAAGGATTTGGTAGTCGTTGGAGTGGTACACGACCTCAATTTGGCAGCCCAATTCGGTGATGTGATCCACCTGATTCAAAATGGAAAAATGTTGGCAAGTGGCACCAAGTACGAAGTACTCAATTCAGAAAACATCAAAAGAGCATTTCACCTAGAACCCGTTATCTACAATAACAAGGAAAAGGGATCGCTTCATCTGTTTTTTGAGTAGAGCCAAAACGTGAACGTTCACGAACGTTTGACTGAACTAATTCGAGCACTAACTAAAGGACATAATTCATAACTAATTGATTTTAAAAAACTTAACTTCTTGGCACTACCCTTGTTAAAATATAAGCGGATAGAAAACATTTGTTCATTAACGTACATAGATTATGGGAGCTATAGCCATTAACATTCCTCAAATCACTGGGGAACAAGACATTGAAGTAGAAGTAAGAATCAACGGTGAGAAAAAATCCTACAATTACAGAGTAGAAGTATTCCACTGGGCCGACTGCGAAAACCCTAGTGAAGATCGCGTAGACTGCATTCGTCAAATATTAAGCAAATACGACCCCGACTGGGAGCTTTACCAAATTGGAATGCCGACTGACGAAGTTGTTCCGATTACCTTTAGGAAGAAGAGAAAATAAATTACCAAGCCTTTAGAATTCATTACCTTTGCGCATTAATACAATAAGGAATGAAAACGAAGGGACTGAAGAAGGACAAAGT
Source organism: Roseivirga seohaensis subsp. aquiponti (assembly GCF_001267955.1). NCBI lineage: Bacteria > Pseudomonadati > Bacteroidota > Cytophagia > Cytophagales > Roseivirgaceae > Roseivirga > Roseivirga seohaensis. The sequence goes on along the minus strand of NZ_JSVA01000018.1, from coordinate 217,836 downwards.
GAACATTGTAACACTAGGTTGCTCAAAAAACTTAGTGGATTCAGAAGTGATGCTCACTCAATTGAGAGGCAACGGAATCAAAACAACTCACGAGTCTAAAAAAGACAATGCTAATATTGTTATCGTAAATACTTGCGGCTTTATCGATAATGCCAAGCAAGAGTCCATCGATACCATTTTGCGTTACGCAGATGCCAAAGACGATGGCGAAATTGATAAACTTTACGTAACAGGTTGCCTTTCTCAGCGCTACAAAGATGATCTAGAAACTGAAATTCCTCAAGTAGACGCCTTCTTCGGTACCATGGAGCTTCCTGCCCTACTCAAGAAATTTAAAGCAGATTATAAGCACGAATTGGTAGGCGAAAGAATCATAACCACTTCAAATCATTACGCTTATTTAAAAATATCGGAAGGCTGCGACAGACCCTGCTCCTTCTGCGCCATTCCGTTGATGCGAGGTGGTCATAAATCACGCCCTATTGAAGAATTGGTTTTAGAAGCAAAAAACTTGGCCAGAAACGGCACCAAAGAATTGCTTCTTATTGCTCAGGATTCCACTTACTACGGATTAGATATCTACAAAAAACGAAACCTTGCCGAATTGCTTGAGCGTCTTTCTGATGTGGAAGGCATTGAATGGATTCGTTTGCACTACGCCTTCCCTACTGGCTTTCCAATGGATGCGTTAAAAGTAATGGCGGAGCGCGATAACATTTGCAGTTATATAGATATTCCTCTTCAGCACGGTTCTACTAAAATGCTGAAATTGATGCGTAGAGGGACTACCCGTGAAAAAACTGAAGCACTAATCGAAGAAATCAGAGCTAAAGTTCCGGGTATTGCTATCCGAACTACTTTAATTGCGGGTCACCCAGGCGAAACAGAAGAAGACTTCAATGACATGGTCGACTTTGTGAAGAAAATGCGTTTCGATAGATTGGGTATTTTCAACTATTCGCATGAAGAAAACACACACGCCTATTCTTATGTTGACGATGTGCCCGATGAGGTGAAACAAGAAAGGGCTAATATCGTAATGGGCATACAGGAAGAAATTTCCAACGAAATCAACCAAGAAAAAATTGGTAAGACTTTCAAAACGCTAATCGATAGAAAAGAAAGCGGAAACTACTATGGAAGAACGGAGCACGATTCGCCAGAAGTAGATAACGAAGTAATCATCGATGCGAAAAAACATCACTTAAGAATTGGCGATTTCGCGAATATTAAAATCACAGATGCTACAGAATTCGATCTTTATGGTGAACCAGTTTAAGCACTTTTCATGTTTATGCTGCATTAGATTGAATTGCTGTCGAGGCTGATCTAACAATCAAAACCCTTTGTAACAAACGACTATGGCTGTTTCGGAACTATCGCAAGTACTATTGAGCAAAATACCTTTCAATAAAACGAACAGCTTTTCAAAGTCTTTTTTAGATTATATAGAAGGAAAAGAAGCCTTAACCAGCTTCTATAATCGTTTGCCAAGCATTGAAAATTTCAAGCTTCAGATTGAAGAGAAACACTTCAGTAATGAGAATCGAGTGGTTCTGTCGGAAGTGCTGAAAAAGCAATACGATGGTTTTGAGTTAAGCCAAGCAACAGCAAAAAACATCGAGCTTCTAAAAGCTGGAACCACTTTTACTGTCACTACAGGTCATCAGCTGAATATTTTCACGGGCCCACTTTATTTCATCTATAAAATAGTGACCGTAATCAATGCCTGTAAAGCATTGAAGAAGCAATATCCAGCTTACGATTTCGTGCCTGTTTATTGGATGGCTTCTGAAGATCATGACTTTGAAGAAATCAGCTACTTCCGTTTTAATGGCAAGAAGTTCAGTTGGAAAACAGACCAAACAGGAGCGGTTGGTCGCTTTGACCCAAAATCGCTCAAGCCCATTTTTGATGAGATCATTAGTCTCCCTGATTTTTTCAAAGAAGCTTATTTAAAAAGAAGTACTCTTGTCGAAGCAGGAAGACATTATGTAAATGCACTTTTTGGCAACGAGGGCTTAGTCGTAGTAGACGCAGACAATGCTGAACTTAAAAATATACTGAAACCTGTAATGTTTGATGATATCTTCAAGCATTCTGCGAATGACTGTGTTACCGAAACTTCGGCACAGCTAGATAAAGGAGGTTATAAAACGCAAGTATTCCCAAGAGAGATCAACTTCTTTTACCTAAAAGGAAACATACGTTCACGCATAGTAAAAGAAGGTGGAGAATTTCATGTACTTGATACAGATATTCGGTTTACCGAAAATGAATTACGAGCAGAGATAGAGAAGCATCCAGAACGTTTCAGTCCGAATGTGGTTTTAAGACCGCTTTATCAGGAAATGATTTTGCCGAATTTAGCTTATGTCGGTGGCCCTTCTGAATTAGTCTATTGGCTTCAATTGAAAGAGGTTTTCACGCATTTCGAAACGCCTTTCCCGATGCTGATGCCGCGAAATTTTGCTGGTGTGGTTACCCCTAACATTCAGCGAAAAATTGAAAAATCGGGATTAAGTTTTGAAGACATTTTCAAACCAGAAGAAATCTTGATTCAAGAAAAAGTAAAGGAGAATACAACGAATCAACTGAGTTTAAATCAAGAGTTAGAGCAGCTGAAATCTATTTTTGAAGAGGTTTTAAGTGTTGCCAAGCCCATTGATATCACGCTAGAAAAATTAGTGGCAGCTGAGCAAAAAAGGGCAGAGAATTCTATTCAAAAAATTGAGAAGAAACTGCTGAAAGCAGAAAAGCGAAATCAGGAGGTTTTAGTAAATCGTATTTCGGCCATTAAGGAAAGTTTGTTCCCTGGCGGAAGCCCACAAGAACGGAAGGACAACTTCCTCAATTTCTACCTTAGCGACCCTGCATTTATTCAGAATTGTTTAGACAGCCTAGATGCCTTCGATTACCAGTTTCACTTGATGGCTGCTCATGACTAAACAAGTGCTCAGAGAAATGTTCTTAGCCAAGCGTAAAACACTTACGCAAGAAGAACATGCACTCCGATCGGCACTGGTTTGTGAACAAGCATTGAAACTCATTTCAGACCAGCAGTTCAAAAATATCCACCTTTTCCTTCCGCTTATAAAGCAGCGTGAAGTCAACACCTTTCCACTTTTCGAAAAACTCATTGGCCAGCCTGAGTATCAAGTTGTACTACCAAGGGTAAATAGAAAAACGAAGCAATTAGAGCACCTTGCATTCACCACCTTCACCAAACTGCTTAAAGGGAGTTTTGGGGTGACTGAACCTGATGGCGAAAATCACTTTGATATAACTGACCTTGATGTAGTATTCGTACCCTTAATTAGCTTTGACCGAAAGGGCTTTAGAATTGGTTATGGTGGTGGTTTTTATGATAAATTCTTCGCGCAAGCGAGTGAAAAACTGGTCAAGGTCGGCTTGGCAATCAGTCCTCCTTTAGATCATATTCCTTATTCAGAACCGCATGATATTCCGTTAGATTATTGCATTTCGCATCACAAAATATATTCGTTCTAAAACAAAAAACGGCTGTAATTTCTCAATCACAGCCGTTTCAATGTTTATTTTAGCTTTACTTAGTTCGATTGCTTTAATAACTTAATTACATCTCTACGCTTATCATTATCTACATTTAAGATATACAAACCATCGGGCATTGAACCCAAGTTTACTTGGAATCTCTCTTCTGTATTATAAAATTCTTTTTTACCTGTAACTACCTGAATTCCATTACTATTATAAATAGAATAATTGAAGCCTGTGGCGTAGGCCGCATCTAAGTTAATATTAAATATACTGTTTGATGGATTTGGACTCACCTGAACATTCTCATTGAGAGGCTCATCATCAATACCCGCTACTACATCAAAATCAAAAGATACCTCATTTGTAAAAGCTACTGGCCCTAATTGATCTGTAACTTGACATTTATATGTACCTGTGGCAGTTACTACTAGTTCAGCACCCGTTTGGCCCGTAATCTCTACACCATCTTTAAACCACTTAAATGCAAATCCTTGGCCCTGATTAAAGGACTGATTCGCTCTGATTACAGCTCTACTTTCTCCTTCAATAGAATAATTGATTTCAGGATTAAAACCGGTATCATAATACCCCACAAATACTCCGCTACCATGTGTTGCTGCGATTACCTTGCCGTCTATCGGTCTTACTTTCACCATGTTTACAATGCTGTTTCCTATAATATTAGGAGCTTGCTGCGTCCATACCGTGCTTGCTCCATTTAAACTACTAGTCATATACAGGCCGGTAGAAGTACCTACAAACACCTTTTCTCCAGAAGTGCCATTTGGCAAAATTTCGATTGAACGAACAGATGAACCATTTCCACTGCCGTTAGCGTTTTCTTCCAAATTCCCAGAAATAGAAGACCAAGTTTGGCCTCCGTCTTCCGACATCCAAACACTTATTATTCCGTAATTTCCAAATGTAACAAACACTCGATTTGCATCTCTCGGATCTACAGCTATACTAGTAATCGAAGCGTTCTGAGGTAAATTGCTTGCTGAGATATTCTCGACAGTTGTAATTTCTTTTGTATTGGAAATTTTCTGAAGCCTTCCGGTAGTTGTTCCGAAATAAAGCACACCTTCAGGTTGTACTGAAGTAGCTAAAGCAGAAACTGGTTGGCTAGTAATACCAGTACCGTTAATCTCTTCCCATTCTCCTTTTCCAGGGTTTTCTCTAATATCATAGGTGTAATAAATTTTGCCCTTTGCCGCTACATACATACGATCTTGATTAACCCTATCAACAATAAATGGATTAATGAATAGAAACTCTTCATCGTCATCACTTGGGGAAATATCTTCTGATGCTTGATAAGTATTATCTACAAGCTCAAATCTTCCCATTTGTCCTTCTTGAGCAGAAGCATACAAAGCATTATAGCTTATTGCAGAAAAAGCTCCATCACCGCCATACGCTTGTATCCATGAACTTGTAGGATCATTTTGAAAAAGCGCCCAAGTTCCGTTATCCTGCATACCTCCTATAATTTGATTATCACCACGATCACCGCGATAAAGGTCTACCGTATAAAACTGAGAAGTGACGTAACCATTATTAAGCGAACTCCAAACCACTGTGCTTGCAGTATTATCATTCGTTTTATGTATTCCACCGTCTGATCCGGTAAACATTTTTTTAGCGTCAGAAGGTAAAAATGAAAGTGTATGAATATCTGGGTGATGATTTGCGTAGGGACCAGCAGTTCCAGTGCCTGTATACCCACCAATATGCTTCCTATCAGTTGCTGTAGTGAAACCATTGGGAGACCTTAACAGGTTTGTTCCGCCTACATAAACTGTATTTTGATTTCCTGGGTGAACAGCTACTTCAAGGTTATATCCGCCTTGTGCGTCAAAACCTTGAACGGACTCCTCATTTACATTAATATTATCTGTTAGGGTAGTCCAAGTCGAAGTGCTTCTATCGTATTTGTAAAGAAAAGTTTCGCCTAGGGCATAAAAGAAATTTTCATCATGCGGATCAAAAGCTAGTTCTACTCTTCTGAAACTAGATGGCCAGCCTGCAGGCAGAGCTATGGATGTCCAAGTAATACCATCTGGAGAGATGAAAATCCCTTCTTCTGGATTTGTTCCATTGCTCGACTTATTAGGAATACTAGCAACGATGGTTCCATCAGTTGCTATGGCTATATCAGCAGAGTTAAATCCTGTATTAGGAATGCCAAGAACTGTTGTTACTGTTTGAAAATCGTCTACCGTTCTGTAAATTTTACTAAGGCCAGCTACATAAATTTCTGTTTCTGATTGGTTTGAGTAATCAATAGCGATTTTATTCACTAAGCTAAACTTACCTAAGGTAGTAACAGAATTTGTGGCTGTACCTGCAAGTAAACTCCATGAAACTCCTCCGTTGGTAGATTTATAAATACCATCTCCTAAGTAAAATGCCCCAGTTTCTGAAACTGAGTTTCCAATATTCTCACCCGTAGCATAGTACCAGTTTGTAGTTTTGCCTGTTCTTTTATCTTGAACAATAGTAGTAACGGAAGGGATTTGGTCGAAATTTGTAGTACGAGTCCATGTAGTACCTTGATCCGTACTTCTCCAAACACCACCAGAAATTCCTCCCGCAATAAGAATATCTTCGTCAGTAACATCAATGGCTAAAGCTCTGGTTCTTCCTCCAATATTGAATGGCCCATAATTAACAAATGGAGATGCACTAGTTTGAGAAATGTCTGCAGCAGAAGACCTGATATTATTTCTTTCAATTTGATTCAACTCTCGAACATAGGATAATTCTTTATGACGTATATCGAAAGGTATTTTGCCTGTGGATGGATCTTTGAGCATATCCATTTCGTAAGCCAATCTTTTCTGAGGATTTTCTGATTCAGCTTCGGCCTCCTCATTTAAACCTTCGTTCTGAGCAATGGTAAATTGAGGCTCGGTATTTACTTTGAAAGACCTAAATGATTGATACTCGAAGTACATTAAAAACAGCACTACGATCGCCCCCACAACGGCCAAGTTTCGCAATCTAGTCTTTTTCATATAAGTGTAGTTTAAGGTATTTCTGTTTTGATCTACGTTTTTTGAACCCCTAGTGGATTATCGCACTTCCTAATAGAAGTAATTCCGAAAAACGGTTTTTCTGATGAATACTAAAGATATATTTTATCGCTGTTGTTTCAAGAGTTTTGCACTAATAAATCCATATTTAGTTTCCACTCTTAACATGTATATACCGTTTGACACAGTGCTCAGATCCAACATCATCACTTCATCCATGAAGTAGCTCTCTCTTTTCCCTTCCAAAATCTCAGATCCTTGGCTGTCTGTAATAGAATAACTGAAGCCTAAAGGAATATCTGCATTCAACTTAATTCTAAAAACACCTGAAGAGGGGTTCTCCTGTACTGTAATGTTCAAATCATTTATCAGCACATCGTCAATTCCGGTAATAATATTTTCGATGGTGTAGGTTTCATCTAGCGCAAAACTCCCATTAAATCGATTGCCATCAGCATTTTCAATATTGTGCGAAGATTTAATATCTAAATCCACTAAGCCGTCAGATTCAATTTGTTCAATTACAACTAAGTAACTGGTATTCGAAACGCTTGAAAACACACCTTGAATTACTGCTGTTACCGATGTTGATGACAGTTCGAAGTCGCTTAAATCAACATTTGTCACTCCTTCAGAAAAAGTAATTTCAAAGGTTACCTCTGCCAGATTAGTAGTTTCTAACAAAGGAGATTTTCTTGCAATACTTGCGCTTGGTCCCACTGAAAAATCGACTGTATAAGTTTCTTCTTCTGTAATACCTCCGGCAAATATGTTTCCTCCATTATTTTCAATTCCTGTAGCGCTAATAAAATCGAGGTCTATTAAACCTTCTGTTGAAAACTGATTTACCTTAACAAAATATTTGCTCGGTGAATCTTCTGTTACTTCTGCTATGGTGGCCTGAATACTTGTAGAACTCAATTCAAAATCAGTAATATCAACATTGCTTACATCTTCTGAGAATTCGACCACGAAGACCACATCTGGACGATTGATTGCCCCCACTGTTGGTGCATTGCGCTTAATTGTAGCGGTTGGTGCCAATGCGGAGTTGATCGTATAAGTCTCTTCAGAAATCAGGTTTGCATCTAAAGCATTATCGGCTTCATCTTGAATATCAGTAGTTGCTTTGAAATCTAGGTTTATCAGTCCATCGTCAGAATAACCATTTACAAACACCAAATAGCTAGAAGATGAACTTGAAGTAACGCGATCGATATTTGCAGAAATAGAACTAGAGGACAACTCAAAATCTTCTGCTCCTACATTCTTCACAGGTTCATTAAAGTCTACTGCAAATACAACCTCTGTTCTGTTGGTTTCTTCAGACGTAGGTTGCGATCTTGCTATGCTTGCTCTAGGTTCTGTTAAATCAAGAATAGTATAAGTCTCTTCACTTAAAATTGAACCTGCAAACGCATTTTGAAACAAATCGGTAATTCCAGATTCTGATTTGATATTCAAATCCAAAAGCCCTGTTCCACTGATATTGTCTACCTGAATATTGTAAACTTTAGCAGACACTGAAGTAACAGATGCGATGCTGGCCGATGCCGTTCCTGCCAATTCAAATGATGAAGTTGACAAGCCTTGCACTGGTTCATCGAAAGTGATTTGAAAACTCACTTCTGTAGTTTCTATCTGCTCCTGCACTGGGTTTAGTCTAAGAATGGAGTTTACCACTGGTGCTGTTTTATCTAAGCTAATATTAATCGCATTCGACATAGCAACAGGCCCCAACTGATCACTCACCCTAAGTTTATAAACCCCAGAAGTTGTTACCTGTAACTCAGAACTTGTTGCTCCAGAAATGTCCTGATCATCCTTAATCCATTGATAAGCAAACCCCGCTCCGGTGGTATATGAAACAGGCCCTCTGAGTATTGCTTCTTGAGTTGAGTAATCGATTGAATAATTAATATTTGGAGAAAAGGCCACATCGTAACTGGCTTGAAAAACACCATTGCCGTGAGTAGCTGCTAATACACGTCCATCTAATGGGCTAACTTTAATCATACTTACAATTGAGTTACCAATAACGTCTGTACCCTCTTGTGTCCAAACAGTGTTGTCACCGTCTAAAACAGATGTTTTATAAAGTCCTAAGGATGTTCCTACAAAATAAATCGGTGAAGCTCCATTTGGCAAAATATCGATGTAGCGTACCGAAGGGCCGCTACCTGAACCGTTGGCATTTTCTTCTAAATTTCCAGAAATTGAACTCCATGTTTCCCCCCCGTCATTACTCATCCAAACACTGATAATCCCGTAATTTCCGAAAGTGGCAAATACTTTATTTGCATCAGCCGGATCGACAGTTAGACTTGTAATTACTCCATTTGGTAAATTTGATCTAGTAATTTCTACAGCTGTTAAATCAGTATTTACATCAGCCACTTTAAATATCTTTCCATTTCTAGTACCGAAATAAAGCACTCCTTCAGGTTCGATAGAAGCGGCTAGTGCCGAAACAAAGTCATTCACTCTAGATGCCCCCATTGATATTTCTATCCAATCACCATCTCCGGGATTTTGGCGTATATCGTTGGTGTAGAACACCCTACCCTTCGCCCCCACATACATTCTATCCTGATTTACAGGGTCATAAATGAAGGGGTTGATAAATAAAAAGTCATCTTCACTAGTAGTTGGAGAAATATCTCCTTTAAATTCATAGCTGTTGCTTTCAGAGTTTAGTTCGAACCTCCTTAGCTGACCTTCTTGAGCAGAAACATATAATGAATTATAAGTAATACCATTATATGAACCATCGCCACCAAAAATCTCAACCCAATTAGTGTTTGATAGGCTTTCATTTGCCCCCCAAGTACCGTTATCCTGCATTCCTGCAATCAGTAGCTCTTCTCCTCTATTAAACTTATATGAGTCAATGGCATAAATTTGTGTAGTGAGGTAGCCATTGTTTAAAGACTGCCATATTACTGGACTACTAGTACCTACCGCACTATTATTCAGTGTAAGGTGAACTCCACCATCTGAACCAGAAAGCATTTTATTAGGGTCTGAAGGGTAAAATACTAATGAGTGAATATCTGGATGATGGTTATTGTACTTCGGGAAGCTGTTCGAATTGTTATCTTCACGATAACCACCAATATTCACTCTATCAGAACTCAATTTAAAACCAGAAGCACTACGCAAAAGATTTGTTCCGCCAATAAAAATCGTATCTGAGCTTGAAGGATGAACTTTCATTATCAGGTTATAACCGCCTTGGGTATTGTGTCCTTGTCCCGAATCTGTTGAGACTCCCAAATTACCCGTCAGGTTCACCCACTCTCCGGTGCTAATAGTATGTTTAAGTAAGAAGCTAGTACCTACAGCATAAAAAACATCTTCATTTTGCGGGTCGAAAGCTACTTCGATTCTTTCGTATGAACTCGGCAAACCAGATGGCGGATTGATATTAATCCAAGTTAGTCCGTCTTCAGATTTATAAATCCCCTCTTGCGCATTTGGGCCATTATTCACATTATTGGCAATGGTTGCTATGAGCATTCCTGTGGTAGAAATAGCTACGTCAGTATAAGAAAAGCCAGTATTATTAGCGCCTAATACTGTGGTATAAGTGGCAAAATCATCAGTAGTTCTCACTATATTACCCAATCGAGCCGCGTACATTTCACGAACTGCTGTATTAGAATTATCTATTATTATTTCCCCTATCAGACCGAAATCACCGAGGTTGGTGTTGTCGTTTTGAGTTGTAGAAGGAATTACCGTCCATGACAACCCACCATCTGTGGATTTGAAAATGCCATCGCCCAAATAAAAAGCTCCTGTAATGGAAGCCGAATTTCCGAAAAACTCCCCTGCAGAGTAAAACCAAGTATCGGTGTTTCCTGAACGTTGATCTTGAACCAAAGCCGAAACTGCCGGTAGTTGCATTACGGTTGAAGTTCTGTTCCATGTTTGGCCTGCATCTGCCGATCGCCACAAACCACCCGAAACTCCACCTGCCAAAATCACATTTTCATTTGAAATATCTATTCCCAGTGCGCGAGTTCTACCACCTATATTAAATGGCCCTCTACTCACAAATGGAGTTGCCTGACTTTGGCTGGTACCACTTGCTTGCATCCGAATATTTAAATCCAAGAAACGTTTTTGTGTTTTGGCAAAACTTAGCTCCTTTTCTCTTATGCCTGAAGGTATTTTGCCGGTGATAGGATTGGCAAGCATTTCATATTCAAATTCAAGCCTTTTGATTGGATTCTCGAACTCAGCTTCTTCATCCTCCACTTGAAGCGAATCTGGGATTGACTCAAACACCAATGATTGGCGGTACTCTGCAGTATGCCATTGATCATCATTCTTAAAAATAAAGAAGGCAACTACAGACAATACAACTACTAGGAGTCCGGCTTTCCAGAAGTTTTTCATGGTTTCTTAATTTTGAACCATTGTGGCACTAAGCATTTCTTTTGTTTTGGTAATTGGAGTTAACACGTCTATCAACACTTTATCGCCTTTGCTAAATTGAACATCGGCTGGAGTTTCGAGACTTATTTTTTCACCCACTGCTGGAGCAACAGTAGCGAAAGTTGCTCCGTATTTTACAATTTCCTCAACTTTGAAAACATAAGTATTTCCCCGATCGGAAGTACTTTTAACTGACTCAATCTCACCTTTTAACCTAATAGCATCTTTGATCATATTAGAAGGCGCCACTTCCTTTACCCCTTCAGTATTCAGAGAAAATTCACGAGCATTTTTCACTGTAAACTCAGGGGTGTTTTTCTTTTCGGCTGATTTGCAACTAGCCAAGAAAAATAGAACAACAAAAAGATTATAACTGAGTAGTTTGTATTGGTTTGCTTTCATCATCAAGAATTAAAAACTGCTTCAATATACGATTTATCAAAATGCAATAGGAACTTGGGTACAAATTTAAAGCTACTTTAGCCTTAGCGTTTTACACCTCTAACCATTTCCTTCTTACCCGGAGGGCCAGGAAGGGTTTCAACGGCTAGTCCAACTGCTTTTAAATCCCTTTTCAGCTGTCCTTTTGCACAATAGGTAACAAAAACACCATTTGAGTCGAGCAGTGAAGCCGTTTTTTCGATCACCTCTAAATCCCACATTTCGGATTGTTTGCTTGGCGCGAAGGCATCGAAAAAAATGATATCAAAAAATGAATTGCTGTTAAAGTCTTGAAGTTTGGCTTCTGATTTTAGTATGTTGAAAAATTCGTTTTGCTGAAACGCCTGTTCCCAAGCGGCATTATGAAGCGCTAAAAACCGTTCCTTCACGGTTTTATCCTCAAAAAATTCGTGGTAGTTCAACGCTTCATACACTTCACTTTTTAAGGGGAAAGGCTCTAACGTGGTGTATTCAACTCTCACCTTATTTGCCACCGCCCATTCAGAGGTAAGAATAGCGTTGAGCCCAGTACCAAAGCCAACCTCAAGCACTCGAATTTTATCTAAAGCGAAATTAGTACGAAGAAAATCGAGCCCTTCTTTAAGAAACACATAACGCGACTCTTGCACCGCTCCGTGAAAAGAATGATAGGTTTCGTTCAGTTCAGCATGGTACAGCGAATGCGAACCATCTTCGGTAACTATAATTTTTACTTCAGCCATTTACTTTTGAATCAGCACGGTAGCATAAGCTGCCACACCTTCAGCCTTGCCTACAAAACCAAGCCTTTCAGTGGTAGTAGCTTTGATAGAAATATCTTCTTCCTCAATTCCCATTACTTCTGAAAGGCATTTTTTCATTTCAGGAATATGCGGATTCACTTTCGGCAATTCTAAACAAATAGTGCTGTCAATATTCCCGATAGAAAAACCTTTGGCCTCCACAAGCGCTACTACTTCCTTCAGTAAAATTTTACTGTCAATCCCCTTGAATTTTGGATCTTTGTCCGAAAAATGAAAACCTATATCTCGCAGATTGGCTGCTCCTAAAAGCGCATCGCAAATCACATGAATCAGTACATCTGCATCTGAATGCCCCACAGCGCCATGTGTATGAGGCACCTTGATTCCGCCCAACCAAAAGTCTTTCCCCTCTTCTAAACGATGTACATCGTATCCAAAACCTACTCTGATTTTCATATTTCTTTTTTTGCTTTATACCTTAATACCGAAGCGTTTGTTTTCACCAATATTTTATTGGCCTGCTCCTTAATATCTTCTACCGTAACGGCCTGAATTTTCTCACCTTCATGGTTTACCATGTCGGGATCGCCTAAAGTCCAAGCATGCGCCAAATTCATGGCTCGGTTCAGTAATTCAACTTCGCCAAAAACAATGGTCGACTCTGCTTTGTTTTTCACCTTCTGCAAAGTAGCGGCTTCAATCGAAGTGTTTTTAAAATCTTCAATCAAATCCCACACTGCTTTTTCAGCCTCAGCCAGCGAAACACCAGCACTCAATTGCCCATTGATCACGAGTAAGCCAGGGTCACTAGAACCCATTACATAAGCCCCAATCGAACTGAACAACCTTTGTTTCTCTACCAATTGATCGTGCAATAATGACGACTTACCGCGCCCTAAAATATCGCTCAATAAATCAGTAGCGTAATATTTTTCATCCGCTCTACCTTCCATATGAAAGGCCATATACAGAGAGTCTGCCGGCACAGGCGCTTCTACTTCTAACTCTCTATATTCAGTTTGAACAGGCTCTTGAGGTAAATTTCGTACATTGGTTTCACCTTTTGGAATTTCACCAAACCACTTTTCGCTCAGTCGTTTTACTTCATCCAAAGTAGTATTTCCAGCCACCACTAAAACTGCATTATTGGGCTTGTAAAAACGATGGAAGAAATCCTTCACATCATCCATGGTGGCCTTTTCAATGTGCTCAATTTCCTTCCCAATGGTCGCCCATTTGTAAGGATGTTCTTTATACACCAACGGTCTCAATTTCAACCAAGCATCGCCATAAGGTTGATTCAAGTACCGTTGCTTAAATTCTTCGATCACCACAGAACGCTGTACTTCCAATACTTTTGGGTCGAAAGAAAGGCTTAGCATTCTGTCCGATTCCAACCAAAATGCAGTTTCCATGTTTTCGGCCGGAAGCGTTATGTAGTAGTTTGTAATGTCTGGGCTTGTGAACGCATTGTTCTCGCCCCCAACTTTCTGTAATGGCTCGTCATAATTGGGTACGTTTAGTGAGCCACCAAACATTAAATGCTCAAAAAGATGAGCAAATCCGGTGCGCTTTTCATCTTCATCTCTCGACCCCACATTGTAAAGTACATTTACCACCACCATAGGTGAAGTAAGGTCTTGGTGAAAAATGACCTGAAGGCCGTTTTTTAGTTCAAATTGTTCAAATTGGATCATATACAATTGGGTAGGCTGGCAAAAATAAAAATAATGCACATTAATTTCGGCAATTGAGGGTTTACTTTAATTTTGCTTCGCACTGCACTCAAAACAACTATGATTTTTAAACGAGAAGGTTACTCCAACCAAGAACTTTTACACCTCTACGAGCAAATTCTTAGACCACGCATGATCGAAGAAAAAATGCTCATTCTGCTCCGTCAGGGAAGAATTTCTAAATGGTTTTCTGGAATTGGACAAGAGGCGGTTTCTGTTGGAGCCGTGAATGCCATCGACCAAGAAGAATACATCTTGCCTATGCATCGAAATCTTGGCGTTTTTACAGGCAGAAACATTCCGTACAGTCGCCTTTTCGCACAGTTTCAAGGTAAGTTAAGCGGTTTTACAAAAGGTAGAGATCGCTCCTTCCACTTCGGAACAAAAGAATTTAACATTGTGGGAATGATCTCACATTTAGGCCCACAAATGGCCTTGGCTGATGGAATTGCCTTAGCCGACAAACTTAAAGAAAGCAAAAAAGCCACTTTAGTCTTTACAGGAGACGGTGCAAGTTCGGAAGGTGATTTCCACGAAGCACTAAACGTAGCAGCAGTTTGGGACTTGCCTGTAATTTTTGTGATTGAAAACAACGGTTATGGCCTTTCAACCCCTAGCGAACAGCAGTTCAGGTTCAAAAATTTTATAGACAAAGGCCCGGGCTACGGTATTAAAGCCGTAAAAGTAGATGGCAACAACTTGCTTGAAGTACATTCTACCATAAAACAATTGGCAGAAGAGGTTAGAAAAGACCCTAAGCCAGTGATTGTGGAATGCATGACATTCAGAATGCGTGGCCACGAAGAAGCCAGCGGTACTAAATACGTTCCGAAAGCTTTGATGGAAGAATGGGCGAAGAAAGACCCTGTTGAAAATTATGAGTCCTTTCTAAAGAAGGAAAAAATACTGACCGCAAAAGCGGAAAAAGAGATCAGGGCCAAAATCAAAGCCGACATTGAAGAAGGTTTAGAGTTGGCTTATGCAGAAGAATTACCTCCTGCCACTCAAATGGAAATTGACGATATGCACGCGCCATTTGTTCAGGAAGTGATTGAACCTAAAACAGATGCAACCTCAGAAAAACGATTTGTAGATGCGATTTCGGACGGCTTAAAGCAAAGCATGGAACGCTTTGACAACCTTGTGTTGATGGGACAAGACATTGCTGAGTATGGTGGCGTTTTCAAAATTACTGACGGTTTTTTAGAGAAATTCGGAAGCGGAAGGGTTCGTAATACGCCTTTGTGCGAGTCGGCCATTATTGGTACTGGGCTCGGGCTTTGTATTAATGGTTATAAGGCTATGGTTGAAATGCAGTTTGCCGATTTTGTTACCTGCGGTTTCAACCAAATTGTAAACAACTTAGCGAAAAGCCATTACCGCTGGGGGCAAAATGCAGATGTTGTAGTGCGTATGCCTACGGGTGCTGGCGTTGGTGCTGGACCATTTCACTCGCAATCCAACGAAGCTTGGTTCTTCCACACGCCTGGTTTAAAAATCGTTTACCCTTCTAATCCAAGAGACGCAAAAGGACTTTTGGCAGCAGCCATTGAAGACCCGAATCCTTATTTATTCTTCGAGCACAAAGCCATGTACCGTTCGGTAATCGAGAATATTCCAGACGATTATTACACGGTTGAAGTGGGGAAAGCAAGCATTGCCAAAGAAGGTGATGATATTTCCATCATTACTTACGGCATGGGCGTGCACTGGGCGAAAGAACTGGCTGCCACTTCGGAGGCTTCAATTGAAATTTTAGACTTAAGAACTTTATTGCCCTGGGATAAAGAAGCAGTGGAAGCTACCGTGAAGAAAACCAATAAAGTAATTGTACTGCACGAAGACACGCTTACAGGCGGAATTGGTGCCGAAATAGCCGCTTGGATTGGTGAGAACTGTTTCCAATATTTAGATGCCCCTGTAGCTAGAGTGGGCAGTTTAGATACCCCTGTTCCTTTCGGAAAACACTTAGAAGAGAACTTTTTACCAAAACAAAGACTTGTAGAGAAGTTGAATGACTTGATAAATTACTAGACTCTATGTTTTGGAATAAGAAGAAGGAAGACACTGTTGAAGTGCCATGGAATAGATTGGAGCGTTTAAATCAGCTTTCTGAAATCATTGAAGAGAGTAAAAATCAAACGGTTGTGATTTATAAACACAGCACCCGTTGCAGCATTAGCAGCATGGCGCTAAACCGTTTGGAGCGCAACTGGACAGAAGAAGGTAATCAGCTGAAAATCTATTATTTAGACCTAATTCGGTTTAGAGAAGTTTCTAATGCTGTAGCCGAACAATTTGGTGTACAACATGAATCTCCGCAAGCCATTGTTATCAAAAATGGCAAGGCTGTTCATCATAGTTCGCACATGTCAATTGATTATGATGCGATGTTAAAGTTGGTTTAGGGATACTCACCGCAAAGGACGCGAAGAAACGCAAAGCATAAATTAGAATCGTCACTGCGAACGCTTACGCTTTAGCTTCAGCGTTAGCGCAGACGAAAGCCATGCGATAGCAATGGGTTGCAACGAAGCGGTTTCTGTAATTTGAAAAAGTGAGATTGCTTCACGTAAACACCATCACTTCGAAGAACTGTAGCAGGTTCGCAATGACGCCAAAAATAACCGTCACTGCGAACGCTTACGCCTTAGCTTCAGCGTTGGCGCAGACGCAAACCATGCGCTAGAATTGGATTGCAACGAAGCAGTCTCCAGCCAGCAGTTTCTGTAATTTAAAAAGTGAGATTGCTTCGTCATAGCCTTTCGCTACCGCGAAGTCTATTTCTCGCAATGGCGATGAATTGAGTTTATGGACTACCCCCAATGACTAATGACCATTCAACCAATGACTAACGCATAGTAACCACAGTAATTCCAGCGCCACCACGGTCTACGTGTTCATCTTTCATTTGAGCAATTTCTTTGTAAGACGAAAGGTGCGTTCTCACAATTTGCCTTAAAACACCATTACCTTTTCCGTGTAGAATATGGAGTTCGTTAAAGCCCAGCAATATGGCTTCGTCCATATATTGCTCAAGTTTGGGAATTACTTCTTCGGCACGATAGCCACGGATATCTAACTTCCGAGAGAAATTGGCCATTTTATCGTTGAGGGAAACACCGCCCTTAACTGAAAGTGAATTGGCTTTTTCACGGGTTTCTTTGCGGGTAATTTTCTCTAAACGATTCAGTTTCACCATAGAGGTTAATGCCCCTATGCTCAACTCTACATCCTTACCTTTGATCGAAATTACTTTACCAGTGGTTTCTTGCCCCTTAATACGGACATAACTCCCCACTTCAATGGCGCCAGATTCTGTTTGAACTACTTCTTTTTCTTGCGAAGTAATTTTAGTTTTCTTCTTGGCTGCCTCTAAACTTTCACGGGCTTGCTTTACCCTTTCTTTATCTGCTTGAGCTTCTTTGATTTCGCGAATTACACGCTCTACTTCCTTATTAGCACTATCTAATAGCACTTTGGCTTCGCGCTTCGCATTGTTTAGAATTTTCTTCTCTTGGTTTTCCAAGTGAGATTTTAACTCGGCATATTGAGTCGTTAGCTCATCCAATTCCTTCTCTTTGGCCTTCACTCTTTTTTCAGCCTTTTCAACTTCGTATTGCTGACTTTCTAGCTGACCTAAAAGCTGATCTACAGAAACCTGTTTTACCCCTACTTTAGATTTGGCGTATTCTATGGTTTGATTTGAAAGGCCAATTTTTCGGGCAATTTCTAAGGCGAAAGAACTTCCGGGTTTCCCAATTTCTAGTTGATAAATGGGTTGAAGATTCTTCAGGTCATACTTCATTGCCCCATTTACCAAACCCTGTTGCTTATCGGCATATTCCTTTAGGTTGCCATAGTGCGTAGTAATTACACCCATGCCCTTCGAACTGCGAAGTTCATCCAAAATGGCCTCGGCAATGGCGCCACCAAACTGCGGTTCGGTACCAGTTCCAAATTCATCAATCAAAAACAAGCTGCCTTTGTTTACATGACCCAAAAGGTTTTTCATGTTCACCAAATGCGAACTGTATGTACTTAAATCATTTTCGATGGACTGTTCATCGCCAATATCAATAAAGAGATCTCTGTAAATGGTAAAGCGTGAAGTTTCATTCACCGAAACTAGTAAGCCACATTGGAACATGTACTGCAATAAACCCACGGTTTTCAGGCAAACACTTTTTCCTCCTGCATTTGGTCCAGAAATTACCAAAATTCGCTTTTCAGCATCGAGCGAAATATTGAGCGGCACTACTTTCTTTCCTAACTTTTTAAAGGAAAGGTAAAGTGACGGATGTCTCGCTTCTTGCCAAGCAAAGCCCTTCGTTTCGTTCCAAAGTGGTTTTATGGCATCAATATCTATTGCAAAACGGGCTTTGGCTCTAATAAAATCGATGATGCCCAAGAACTTCATTATTCCTGAAAGGTTTTCCAATTCTGGACGAACCTCATCGGTGAGAGCCGTTAAAATTCGAATGACTTCGCGCTTTTCTGCGTACTGCAATTCACGTACTTCATTGTTGATTTCGAGCACTTCGCTAGGTTCTAGATAAACCGTTTGTCCTGTAGCAGATTCGCCATGCACAAAGCCTCGCACTCTTCTTTTGTATTCCGCTAAAACCGGAATCACCATTCTACCCTCGCGTATGGTAATAGAGACGTCATCAGGTGTAAAGCCATCCTTTTGCGCTCTTCTTAAAATTCCATCAAGTACTTTTCTAAGCCTTTGCTGTTCGGCATTAATTCCCTTTCGAATGTCGGCCAATAAAGCCGAAGCATTATCTTTTAATCTGCCGCGTTCGTCAAACTTTCGGTCGATCGACCAGAGCAATTCATCGTTCCAAAGCAAAGGATGAGTAAGCTGAACCAGTTCAGGGTAATCTTCTCGTTTTTGGCTAAAAAAGCTCAAACATTGGTCGGCAGTTTTAAAAACGAGCAATAAATCGAAAAACTCTTCCTCTAAAAGAAATGAGTTTTCCATCTGCACCTTTTTAAGGTGTGAAGAAACATCTATATAATTAGCGTTTGGAAAAAGTTCTCCACTTTGAATGATTCTCGTAAACTCGTGGGTTTGTTCTAACCACTTATCTATGGAATTGCGATCTGTGGCGTATTTTATTTTTGAAACGAATTGGGCGCCTAAGTTGCTCTCGCACTTTTCGAGCAAAACGGCTCTGATTTTATCAAAACCTAACTTTTCTTCTAAATTTTGTGGGTAAAGCATTCGGTAAATGGGGCTTATTCTTATCTCAGGTTTGTATCTCTTTCTTTCATAACACTGAGGCTATCTAGTGTGGTAGAGAAGATGACAGAAGCCTTTTCTGGATGAAGTAAATAGTACTGATAGCTTTTTTTGTAGGCTACTGTATCTACATTGTGTTCTTCGAAAATCCTCTTTTCCAATATCTTAAATACCTTTTTTGCGGAGTCTGCCGGAAGCAACAAGTGAGTCACTTTACCTTCAGCTACTCTAATATCTACCATGATGTCGATCATCTCAGATTCAGACAATAATCCTTCTGGCAACTCCTCTTTACTACCGCAGGTAAAAAACAAGCAACAAACCGCCAACAAAAAAAGCTTTTTCACACTCAATTCTCAATTTTATTTTCAACTTCGATTTTCAAACGAATTTGTCAAAGGTAACGTATTCTGCACGGTAGCGGAATGCTTCTTAACCAAATTTAAGATAGTTGACACTGAATAAAACCGATTTAATTCTATTTTTGGCCTTTTAGATATGGAGCACATAATTTCCAAGCTTAGGAAGTACGAAATACAAATCAGAAAAGCCATCAATTCTCGGATGCAAGGAGACTTCCATTCCATTTTTAAAGGATCGGGATTGGAGTTTGATGGAGTGCGCGAATACCATTATGGTGATGATGTAAGAAACATCGACTGGAACAGTTCGGCTAAGGGACACGGAACCTTTGTGAAAACATTTAAAGAAGAAAAAGAACAGACAGTTTTCTTCTTGCTAGATGTAAGTGGTTCGCAAGAAATAGGAAACCCAGGTGCGCAAAAAGTTGATGTAGGAAAAGAAATTGCTTCGGTTTTAACGCTTTCGGCTATTAAAGAACAAAATCGAGTGGGGCTTATTTGTTTTTCAGATCAAAAAGAAAAATTTGTAAAGTCAGGAAAAGGCAGCAAACACGGTTATGCTATTATTCATGAACTCTATAACCTAAAACCAAAATCTGGAAAAACGAATATCAGTAAAGCGATTGGTTTAGCGCTTGAAGCCATCAACAAAAAAAGTGTGGTGATTTTGATTTCGGATTTTATTGATACCGATTACGAAAAGAACCTGAGGACTTTGGCCAACAAACATGACCTTGTGGTGATTCACTTAAAAGACGACCGAGAAACTAATTTACCTAACTTGGGGATAATTCCTGTTTACGACAAAGAGAGTCGAAAAACTGTGTGGGTAAATACTTCGTCAAAAGACTTTAGAAATAAACTAGAAAAACGATACTCTACCAATAAAGATGACTTACAGTTATTTTGCAGAAAGCACCAAATCAATTATGTAGAAATCAATACCAAGGATTATTATATCCCACAACTCATCAAACTTTTCAAACTGCGAAATAAATCAATGAAACGTGATTAAGATCGTTAAACTTACCATTCTAGTCGCCTTATTTTTTTCTGGAAGTCAGGCAATTCACGCTCAGGAAACAAAACCGGTTGGTTTTTTCTTGAAAGACAGTGTGAAAATCGGTGAGCCGGTTCCTTTTATTTTCAGTTATAAAGACAAGAAAAACAGGTCTGTTATATTTCCTGATTCGCTCTACAACTTTGCTCCGTTTGAGCTGGTAAGTAAAGAGTATTTCAACACCCAATCTGACGACATTAATAGTATTGATAGTGCGGTTTATTACCTCACTACTTTTGAAATCGACACGGTTCAAAGGCTTTCCCTTCCTGTTTTCTTAATTACAGAAAGCGATAGTATTCCGAATTTTAGTTTAATGGATTCCATCATTCTCGATCAGGTAGTTACGCAAATGCCCGACAGTGTGAATATGGAAGAAAACTCTTATTACAGACCCGTTTCTCTGCAATTCAACTACCCTTATTTCATTATCGCTTTAGTGGTGCTAGGTGTTTTGGCCATCATTGTGTTAGTAGTTTGGGGCAAAGACATTAGGAAAAAGATTAAGCTTTATAGGTTGAAAAAAGGCCTTGAAAAATTCAATGCTGGTTTTGACCAACAGATTGATGCGTTGAGCAATGACACTACCAAAGCCAACATAGAGAAAACACTAAAATACTGGAAGAGCTACATGGAAGGTTTAGAAAACCTGCCTTTTACTAAGCTAACTACCAAAGAAATTGTATTACTAATGCAAAGTTCTAGCTTGGATGAAACGCTCAAATCTATTGATAAAAACATATACAGTAAGGCTACCGTTTCTGCTTTACAAAATGATTTTGAGTTTTTGAAAGACTATACTCAAGACCGATACAATCACATTTCAGAAGTAATTAAAAATGCTTGACGAATCGAAATATAGCTGGCTTTCTCTGGAGTGGTTTACTCCTGAGGGTTTCAAATCCTTTGATTGGGCATTTCCGATTTTTCTTTATGCCCTACCATTAGTGCTCATTCTTTTTCTTCTTAAATGGTTAATCGGAACTAAAATAAAGCAGAAACTCCCTGTTGCCCTTCCTAAACAAGACATAGAACGTAGCTGGACAAGCTATTTAAGGGTAATTCCTAACCTATTTACCGCACTGGCTTTGGCCATGTTAATCGTAGCCCTTGCTCGTCCACAACGAACAAACGAACAAGTAGAGCAATGGACAGAAGGGATTGATATTGTACTCATTATTGATACCTCAGAATCAATGCAGATTGAAGATTTTAAGCCCAACCGACTTGAGGCTGCTAAACAAACCGCACGTGATTTTATCAATGGCAGGTTTCAGGACAGAATTGGATTGGTGATTTTTTCGGGTGATGCCTATTCACTTTCTCCATTGACTACTGATTATGAATTATTAGGTAGTTTTATCGATACCGAAGTAGACTTTGGTAAAATCGAGAACAGAGGAACGGCCATTGGTAGTGCCATTGCAACAGGAACCAACCGAATGACGGAATCATCTGCGGCTTCTAAAGTGATGATTTTATTGAGTGATGGAGATAACACTGCCGGAAATATTGACCCAATTACTGCCGCTGAATTGGCCGCTGCTTATGGTATTAAAATCTACACCATTGGTATTGGCAAAGACGGAAAAGTGCCTTACGGAAAAGACTTCTTTGGCAGACCCAACTATATCGAAAATACGCTGGATGAAACCACGCTTAGAAAGATTGCCGAGATTGGTGATGGTCAGTTCTATCGCGCTTCTGATAACGAAGCACTTTCAAACGTTTTCAGCTTAATTGACCAATACGAGAAAGCTGAAATCAAAGAAACCCGTTACAAGAATACTACGGACTTCTATCCTATTTATGCCAAATGGGGATTGGTTTTCTTTATTCTATTTATGCTCTCTAAAAGTACTTTTGTGAGTAACGTGTTGGAGGATTAACCCTTTTTTAAAACCTAAAAGCCAGACTAAATCCGTCAGCATTTACGGTTACTGTTTCTAATATTTTATTTAGGCTTTCACTCTTAGATTGTAATAAGCCATACATCACTACATCAAAAGCGAAGAGAAATCCACCTTGCAGGATTAAAGACTTACCATACCCATTCAGTAAGTCCTGTTTGTTTGGTCGTGTTTTGGCCATTTCTTTCATTAGAAAACCACCAGTAATATAGGCTACATCTAGTCCAGCATTAATCAAAAGCACTTTACCCATTTGGTGGTAATCACCAATGGATTCCGTTAAACTGATTGAGCTAGGGTCGGTAATTAGGGAATTGCGTAAGCCAGGAACGGCCAACGCTAAATTCACTACATTCCAATAGATGTTCATCCTATAAAAATGGCCTTGTTCTTTAGAGCTTGGGTTTCTTAGTAAAGCCGCATTGGTAGCAAAATTCCCAACAGCCCAACTTCCCAAAACAATCATCCCCACTTTATTCAATTCCAGTCGGTCGGCATTAAATGCTGTCAGGTCAGATGACTGACCAAGCGCCTGAAAGGTGATGAAAACTAAGAACAAGGTAAGAATGAGTGATTTTTTCATGGCTACGCAAAGAGTTCTATTCCAAAACCTTCGAGCAAGAAATTAAGCAAACGAAGGGCAAAAAGAATTAAAGCTACGCCTACAGTACGGTTCATTATTCTCATAAAACGAGCCGTTACAATTTCTCTAAGCTTAGTAGCGAAATGCGATTTTAATACATCTACAATAAACACTGTACCCACTAAGGCAGCAAAAAAACCAAAGGCTTGATTTGAAGTGTATTCAAAATCGATTGATACTTTACTCATAATCCCGATCCAAAAGAAGAGCACGAAAGGATTCACACCATTCAAAAAGAAGCCCTTTAATATTTGTTTGAAACCATCTTTACTGCCATTGGTATTCTTCATAACAGTGGTTTTAGGTACTGATTTAAACAAATAGAAAAGTCCAAACACCAGCATAATGACTCCTCCTACTCCTCCCAGCCACATTTTAAAGTTTTCACTTTCTACAAGTTGAGAAACCCCGAAGTAGGTGATGACAATATAAAAGATATCGCTAAGGGCCACACCTATGGCCATGAAGAACCCAGACCAAAACCCTTTTTCTATACTATTTTGGATAAGGGCGAAGAACACCGGACCAATAAGTACACAGAGCAATAAACCAAATAGTAAACCATTGAGAACAGGATGCATCAGAACTTCTTAGGTTGTTTACTAAGAAAATCTATCCAACTACTAAGATGTTTTCCTTTAAGTACTCTCGGAAATTTAGATTGCCCACCTTCTTTACCTTCTGAGCGCATCCAATCATAAAAAACAGATGTTGGAAGAATTTCCAAGGTTACGTTCTTTAGTGCATGCTTTCGTTCTACGGCATAGTCGTCATTGACCACTTTTAGCTGCGCATCGATTCGTTCGCAGAGCGCGGTGCTATCTACTTCATCATCGGTACCTACATACCATTTATGAGAGAATAATGTGCCATCAGGAACTCCCGTAACGGTAAACTCCTTAACACTAATATTCATTTCTTCTGCAGCCACTTCAATGGCATGATTCATATTATCTACGGAAAGATGTTCGCCACAAAGACTTAAGAAGTGCTTTGTTCGACCTGTAATGATAATTTCAGAGTTCCTTTTGTCTACAATTTTAACAGTATCGCCAATTTGGTATCGCCAAGCGCCTGCACATGTAGAAATTAACAAAGCATAATCTTTCCCCTCTTCTACTCCATCAATCATTACGGTTTCTGGATTATCTACAAGCACTCCATCAGGGCTAAAGTTCTTATCGTTAAAAGGCACAAATTCATAGAAAATACCATTATTGAGCACCAGTCTCATTGATTTTTTATTGGGTTCAGACTGAAAAGCTAAGAATCCCTCAGAAGCTAAATAAGTTTCTATATAATGAACAGGCTTACCCAATAGCTTTTCAAACCCCTTTTTGTAAGGCTCAAACGATACACCACCATGAACAAAAGCTTGTAGATTCGGCCAAATTTCATGAATATCCTTTACATGGTATCTTTCAATAATTCTCTCTAAAAGAATTTGCATCCATGCGGGCACGCCCACGATCATGCCGATATTCCACTTGGGAGCCGACTCTACGATTTCATCGAGTTTAGCTGCCCAATCTTTGTTCTTTTTAATCTTAGGTGTAGGGCGCGAAAAGCCTTGTACCCAAAGTGGTAATTGGCCAGTAGTGATACCGCTCAAGTCACCATAATAATAGTTTCCTGAGAAATTGAGCGAGGTACTTCCACCCAACATGAGCATTCCTGACTGGAAGAATTTATCGGGTAAATCATACTTAGAAAGTGTATATATATGCCTTGTTCCCGTTCTTCTGATCTGGCGAATCATATCCTTTGTAACAGGAATATATTTTGAAGCTGCACCTGATGTTCCAGAACTTAAAGCGAAAAACTTGGTTTTTCCTGGCCAGCAAACATCCTCTTCTCCTTCCCTTATTTTATGCCACCAGTCGGCATTCATTTTTTCATAATCGCAAACGGGAACATTGGCTTTAAATTTTTCTAGAAAATCGTGCCCTCCATGATTTCTGAAAGACTCCAGCACACTTACAAAATCATATTCTCTACCAAATTGCGTGTTTCTTGCGCTGATAAGCAGTTTCGACAATTCCTTTTTTTGAAGCTCGTAGGGCGATGTATAATCTTGTTCAAGCGTTTCCCTAAGCTTTATTCCTTTTTTAAGTATAGTCCCTAATATGGCCATTCAATCAATTTTCGTGTGGTCGGTAAGCCCCTTTCAAAGCGAATTTATTCTAACTTTGGAACTTACTGAGCGTTTCAAATATAAACAAAAGTACTACTGAAATTAAGGCAACTCAAATGAGTGTAGAAAACAACATAAAAAAATACCGCGAAATTCTAAAACCATTCGGTGCTCAATTGATTGCCGTAAGTAAGACTAAACCCAAAGAGGATTTGTTACAAGCTTACGAAACAGGGCAACGGGCATTTGGTGAAAATAAGGTTCAGGAACTTACAGAAAAAGCCGAAGCGCTGCCGAAAGATATTCAATGGCACATGATTGGCCACTTACAGCGAAATAAAGTAAAGTACATTGCACCTTTTGTTCACCTTATTCATGCGGTAGACAGCGAGAGACTTTTAAAGGAAATAGATAAGCAATCCGCAAAAAATGACCGAGTAATTCCTTGTTTACTGCAAGTGTTTATTGCTAAGGAAGAAAGTAAATTTGGTTTTTCAGAAGAAGAATTGCTTGACTTCATAAAATCTGAAGCTTTTCAAGATTTAAAACACATCAAAGTTGTTGGACTCATGGGTATGGCCACCAATACTGATGACATGCAAAGGGTGAAGAAAGAATTTACTGGTCTGAAAGCACTTTTTGATCAAATCAAAAATGAAATTCATTCTGAAAATTTAGAAATGAAGGAATTATCAATGGGTATGACTAATGATTACCAAGTGGCTTGCGAAGCAGGAAGCACTATGGTAAGGATTGGGTCTGCTATTTTTGGAGGAAGAAATTACAATTAGAAATGAGCGCAAAAACCGTTTTAATTTTAGCTGGAATATTTGGAATGTTATCAGTAGCCATTGGCGCTTTTGGTGCGCATGGTTTGGAAAGTACATTAACTGCCAACAACCGAATGGATACTTTTGAAACTGGCGTGAAATATCAGTTTTACCACACTTTAGCACTCTTTCTTTTAGGCATGCTCATGATCAACTACCAAAACAATTACTTTGGCTATGCTGCCATCTGCTTTGTGGTGGGCATATTCATATTCAGTGGGTCATTATACACCCTTTCGTTGACCAATGTTACATGGCTGGGTGCCATCACTCCAATTGGAGGTTTGGGCTTTATTTTGGGTTGGGTGTTTTTGATTTTGGGGGTTAAGAATAGTCTTTAATTACAGTTTTAAAAAAGATCTAAAGTTATCTCTGCTCAATTTGGAGATACTACTGTTATAAGTCTCTGTGAATTTTGGAATTGAGCTTATTTTAGCCTTTGGGTTCCACTTTATTTCATAGCCATTAACATCACCGTTAAGCTCTTCAACATAATCTACTTCTTGCTTTTGTTTTGTTCGCCAGAAGTACGAATGCGCTGTAGGCTGAAAGTACCTGTTTAGTTTTATTCTTTCCGTAATTAGAAAATTCTCCCACAAAGCACCAACATCATTCCGATTATCAAGATTTTTAAAATCACCGATGATCATATTCCGAATTCCATTATCGTAGAAATAAACCTTACGGTTCATCTTAATCTCATTTCGGAGGTTTTTACTGAATGAGGACAAACGATAAATAACAAATCCTTTTTCAAGGACATCCATGTATGAATTCACCGTATTTTTATCAATACCCAAAAGGTTTGCTAGTTCATTGTAGCTAAACTCATTACCCATTTGAAAAGCCAAAGCGCGTAATAGGCGTTCCAAAACTTCAGGCTTCTTTATACCACCAAAAGCAAGAAGATCTCTGTACAAATAACTATTAACAAGCTCTTTAAGCACTTCAACTTCTTCATCTGGATTATTGATAACATCTGGATACATACCATAGATCAGTCTCAGCGGCAATTGTTGCTCTGATTTAAGGTAACCTACATTATCTTCAAATTCGCTCCACGAAATTGGAAACAATTCATACTCCCATTTCCTTCCTGTAAGCGGTTCATGCAATTCATTATTAAGTTCAAATGCAGAAGACCCACTCACAAATAATTGATGTGGTTTGATTTGATCTACAATGATTTTGAGTTTCAACCCTATTTCTTTAACTCGTTGGGCTTCATCAATGAAAATAAATTTGTGAGTACCAATTAATCTTTTGAGTTCTTCGGTTCCCGCAGTTGAAATAATATTTCTCACTGTT
Organism: Roseivirga seohaensis subsp. aquiponti; assembly: GCF_001267955.1. NCBI lineage: Bacteria > Pseudomonadati > Bacteroidota > Cytophagia > Cytophagales > Roseivirgaceae > Roseivirga > Roseivirga seohaensis. The sequence continues at coordinate 190,421 of NZ_JSVA01000018.1, read as the reverse complement.
GGATCGTCACAATCCAAGAACAGAAAGTCTTCACCATTTAAAACCTGATTAATTAGTGTAGTTTTACCCACTTGCCTTGGACCAATTAAAACAATGGCTTTTCCTCGCCCTATTTTGCCTCTAATTTTCTCCTCTAATGCACGTTTAATCATAAGTCATTTCACTAGGTCATACCCAAATATAATGACTTTTGGTGAATTGATTCACCAAAAGTCATAACTATCAGTGAATTGATTCACCAAAAAGACTAAATAAGTATTGCGGTTAAAGAAGTAATCAGAAGAATTTCTGATGAAAATTAACAAGGAAAAGCTCTTTTGAGGCACGGGTAACGGCTGTATATAGCCAACGCAAATAATCCTGATCGATCATTTCTTCATTGAGGTAACCTTGGTCTACGAAAACCGCCTCCCATTGACCGCCTTGAGATTTATGGCAGGTAAGCGCATAAGCGAATTTCACTTGTAGGGCATTCAGATAAGGATCTTTCTTAATCAATTTTATCCGTTCGCCTTTCGATTCCACATCCGCATAATCTTCCACCACTTGCTCGTAAAGCTTCTTTTGATCTGCACTTGGCAGCGAAGCTTCTGGCGTATAGAGGGTGTCTAAAATTACTTTGGCTTCGAAAGGCTCATGATCTGGGTAATCGAGTAATCGCAGGTTCAGGGTAGCAAAACGCAATCCGTAAACATCTTCAAACCGAACTATTTTCATCACCTCTACAAAGTCGCCATTGGCCAAAAAACCACCAGGCGTATTCTCTGGTAAATAGTGATAGTTGTTCCGAACAATCATCAATATATCTCCAGCCTCCAATTCGTCTTCCCTATATTGAATGGCCCTACGGATGTACTGATTGTACTGCACCGCATTTTTATTCGACCGACAAACAATCACCGTATTCTCGGTTCCATACTTATCGTAGGCATAGCGGAGACCATCTTCCAACCTTTCACCCGTCATTTTAAAAATATCTTTAAACTGACCTGTGGTAAACTTAATATCAAACTTCTCTTTGCTAAGTTCTTTCCTGAGTTGCGTAGCATTATAAAGTATCCCAGATGATTCCTCCTGCCGCATTACTTCGGTAAGCTCTATGGAAAAGTTATCGGTTTTGAAGTTGTGTTTAAGGTATGAGGCTTCCAAAGCTGGGCTTTCGGCACTGCCTACTGGCGGAAGCTGCGCCACATCACCAATCAGCAAAAGTCTGTTCCCTTCCTTTTCAAACACGTAGTCCATCAACTCGGTCAAGAGCCCTTTTGTGCCGTAATCCGATTGATCTGAGAGCATTGAAGCTTCATCCACAATAAAGAGTGTATTCGTGTGGTAATTCTTCTGTCGCGAAAACCGTAGACTTCCCCCCGGCTCTTCTGTTTGCTGAAAGATCTTTTTGTGGATCGTAAAAGCCGTGCGTTTGGAATAAGAAGACATCACTTTGGCTGCACGGCCTGTGGGCGCCATCAAAACATACTTCATATTGAAAAAGGGAAGCATATTTACCACCGCACCAATGACTGTGGTTTTCCCAGTTCCAGCATAACCCCGAATGGTTAGGGTAGGCTTTACTAAATCTTTGTCCAGTAGAAATGTATCGAACATGCGAAAAAGCTCCTTTTGACCAGAAGTGGGCTCAAAAGGGAATTTGCTCAATAATATTTCAGAAGGTTTTGCCAATGCTTAATTTTTAGCGCGTGAAATATCTTCAGGGAAAATAGTAGCCATGGTGGTAGTGGCTTTGGCGATTAAGGTTCTTTTCTCACCATCTAAACACCATACTTCGGCCTCGCAGAAATTCAGTTTTCTGCCTTGTTTAATCACTTTACCAATAGCATGAAGTCGGTCTCCTTTGCCTTTAGAAAAATAGGAGATTTTAATCTCTCCCGTCACTACGTGGTGATCTTCTGGCACCACCGTATAAGCCGCAAAGCCCGCAACAATATCGGCCACGGTAGCTGTAACGCCTCCATGCACCAAACCTGTTTGCTGCTGATGTTCCTGTGTCAAAGTCAACCAACCTTCCGTAGTGCCCGCTTCAATCACATTCAAATCAAAGCCTACTAGCTTCATAAAATACTGTCGTTCCAAAAACTTCTCTATTCTTGATTTGAAGTTGGGATTCAATACCTTTATCATCTTTTCAATTTTGAACAAATATATCGTATCTCCTACTTATGGACTCACTGGAATCCAAAATCAAATCTAATTATGGCGAAAAACTTCGGGTTCGGGTCTGTGGCATCTGCATTACCGATGAAGGTCTTTTGATGGTTCACCATACCGCTTTGGGAAAAGGTGGCTCTTTATGGGCGCCACCGGGCGGAGGTATGGAATATGGAGAAAGTGCCCATGAAGCTTTGAAGCGTGAATTTATGGAAGAAACCCATTTAGACATTGATGTGGAGAGATTCCTTTTTGTGCATGAATACCTCGACCCACCGCTACACGGCATTGAATTATTTTTTGAAGTAAGAATAACGGGTGGAAATCTCAAAAAGGGCACTGACCCAGAAATGGAGGCCAATGCACAAATCATCACACAGGTCGAGTTTAAATCTCTACCAGAAATACAACAGCTCCCAACAGCACATTTGCATTACGCGATTCAAAAAATAAGCAACTTTGAGAGTCTTTTAAGTAGGACTGGTTATTTGAAAAACAAATAACTAAATAATTAGTTTATAAATGTGATATTTCTATACATTTATAGAATAAACCACATGTTATGAATAAGCACCTCGTTTTACTGATCTTAATATCCACTTTGGCCTGTAGAGACAATAAAGAAAAACTCATAGACCAGCCTCAATTGCCAGGGCAGGTGGTTTTGATTTTCAAAAACCCTCAATCGCATGCTAGATACACTTTTCCTTCATTTTATGATCAACCTGTTGGAAACCTTGCTTCAGGTAATGGTTACCAAATCCAAACTATCAATGATGCTTTAATACCCACACGCTATCGTTTTGAAGTCAACTCTCCTTCGGATACAGTGACCATAAGCACGAAGCGTGATTTGCTTGAAGTCAAGCTTACCTATAAAGCCTTGGATGAACTCACCTATTATTTCAGGAAAGGAGATACGGTTATCTTTAATTATGAGGGCACAAAACCAATTGCAGAAATCATTAACCGAAAAGAAAACACGGAAGTCACAAACTTTAGCTTAAACCAGCGGGATTCTATATACCAAGACGACTTACCTGCTATGATTATATTTAATCACTCTCTACTGGGCTTTAGACTATACTCAAGAGGTGAAGACAAGACCATTAGCGCTCAAGAGTTCGAGAAAAAATACAGAATCAAGATGGGGAAAGTATTGAATCAAGAGTTAACGGAAGAAATTAAACGAATCAATTCCTTCAAAGAACAAGGTTTAATCACTGATCAGCATCATAATGCCATGCTAAGTGACTTGTATTGGAAGCTCACCAATAAAGTGACCGAATTAAGGTATGTCCCTGAGGAAGAAAACTTCGAGTATTTACGTCAAATACTCAAAGACTTAGAAAGAAATCACCCCGTGCTTGCCGTTAGAAATGATTCTCTTCTCGTTTCAGGGGTTTACCAAAGTTTCATAGAAACCAAAGCCAAGCGACTCTACCCTCTTCCGAAGCTTGAAATGAGAGGTAGAGGTAGTGCTAGCAGTATAAGAGACTACGCCACCTCATACGATTCCATTCAAGCATCTAAAGCGTTTAGTCCCACAGAAAGAAAACTTCTTCAGTATAAAAACTTAGACAAAATACTTTCTGAGACTGGGGATTTCAACATTGAAACAAGGCTTAAGTACCTCACCAAATTCAAAAATGATTATCAAGACAATGTGCTATTTAATGACTTTGTAAAGAAGTATAATGTCAAGTTTGAAATTGATGACGATGTTCAATTAGTAGATAACAGCGGAAAGACTGGAACCCTGAATGAATTTATTTCGGCCAACAAAGGAAAAGTGATCTATGTAGATTATTGGGCCAGCTGGTGCGCCCCTTGTATTGCTGAAATGCCTAATTCTAAGAAGTTCCAGAAAGAAATGAACAACGATAATATCGTCTACCTCTACCTTTCTACCGACCGTACAGAAGAACCATGGCAAAAGGCATTAAAAAAGTTAGAGTTAGAAGGAAGTACCAACTATCGAATTATGAATGCCGATAATTCATTGCAAATGGACGATTTAGAAATTCAGTTTATTCCACGTTACATGATTTACGATACTAATGGGCGACTAGTAAATAAGGATGCTCCAAGGCCAAGTGAATCGGAACTTCTAAAAGCACAGTTGATGAATGCTCTCAACACTTCAAGCAATTAGTACTTGAAATTCTTGGACATAAGCCTCGTTTGAAAATTCAACAAAGCTCAATTCAGAACCCGAATAGCCGATTGAATATTCAAATCGAAAAAAAAATATTTTCAACCGTGAACTAATATAAAAAGTTGAAAAAAGCCCTGAAATTCAAATAGAAGCCTATTCTCAGGTTATCGCTCAAACCGATTTTAAACCCTTTGAAAAAATAAAACAAATCCCTAACGCTCCCTTGCACCATCTTATTCAAAATATTACTAGTTTCGAAAGCCTTTTAAATCAGACTGGCTATTTCAAATTTCGTTAGAATTGCATAAAATAGCAGTTCGATTTATTTCAGTTACCTAATAAAATAGTTATTTTCGCAAAAAGATCAACCTTAAAAAATGAGCCTAACTAAAATCCTTACTGTAGTCATATTCATTGGAGCCATCGCATTTGGCTACTTCCTTTATGACAGTATTAACTCAACCATTCAGAAAGCAAAAGAGATTGAAAGAGTAGAAAATTCGGTGAAAGCCAAACTTGAACTCATTCGTGATGCTCAAGTTGCTTATCAAGTGACTTACGGTGACTATGCCGATACTTGGGAGAAATTAATTTCTTATGTAGATAGTGGAAAAATCTGGTTGATTCAAAGAACGGAGACAATTGAAACAAAAGCCTACGGTGAAGAAATTTCTACCTTTACTTATGACACATTAGGTTTTAGAACCGTGAAAGATTCATTGTTTAAAATGCCAAACTTCAACCCAATGAACCTACCAAGGTTACCACATGCACCAGACAAGTTCTTTTCGCTTTACGCCAAAGATTCCGTTCGTTCAGGTGTTAATGTAGATTACATTGAGGTAGTTGACACTTATCCTTTCGACAGAACGAGAACAGAGGATAACGAAATTAAAAACAGAAGACCTTTACGTTTCGGTTCTAGAACTGAAATCACCACTTCAGGTAACTGGTAGTAAATCATTATAGTGAGTACTTTTAAAAACCAAGAACTCATAAAAATTAAAGACGAAAGAATGGACATTGATCACATTGATCAATGTCGTCTTTCGTTTTTTATTGGTGAGCACGACTGTCAAATCACAGTATTTGATGAGCAAAAGCAGAAGCTTCTGCTTTTCGAAAATCACCTTATTTCATCTTCCCCGCTTGATTTTCTCGATAAGCTACACGATCAGCATGAGTTAGTACCTGCTGGTTTTTGGCCTACCATACATATTCATATCAGGAATAATCAGTTCTGTTTGGTTCCGAGTTTCTTATTCGATGAAGATTCAGCATACAATTACATACGTCTGAATACTGATAGCAATCCTGATTTAGACAATTACGCAATACAGCAACACAAATCACTGGCAGCCACTTATGTTTTTGGTTACCCTGCTGCTATCCAAGATTGGTTCTTCTCTAAATATAAAAAGGCCAGTATCCATGTTTTCCATGAAGGCTCTACCTTTTTAAACAGCATTGAGAACCAATTGCTTAAAGTTGCCAAACCAGCCCTATACCTCAATTGTAATTCTGATACTTTAATGTTAGCTGGTTTTAATGGGCAAAAGTTGATGATTTATAACCAATTCAAAATTGGTGACCTAAAGCAGCTGCCTAAATTAATTTTGATGTCAATTCAGCAATTTAGTCAAGAAGGCCAGGACACCCCAATAACGCTATGGGGTGTTAAAGACAGAATAAAAAGCTTAGAACCGCTGCTGAAAAAATACTTTAAAAACCTTAGCTTGGGTAAAAGATCTACTCAATTTAAAATGAGTCATCAGTTTGATGAAATTGAGCTTTACGAACACATAGAAATTTTCGGAAGCTTCTCAGGCACCAATTCATAACCAATACCCGCTGCTATGAAGCGCATCGCTATTTTCCCAGGTTCATTCGATCCTTTCACAAAAGGACATCATGATATTGTAATGAGGTCTTTAGGGCTGTTTGATGAAGTGGTCATTGCGATTGGCTATAATACCGCCAAGCAAAATCGATATTTCGATATTGATTTTATGGTGAAAAAAATTGAAACCACGTTTGTCAATGTTCCAAGGGTAAAAGTAGTTGTGTATAATGAGCTTACAGCCACCCTTGCAAATAAAATGGGCGCTAAATACCTAATAAGAGGGTTACGGAATACAACAGATTTTGAGTACGAAAATAGTATTTCTCAGGTAAATAGGCATCTAAACGATGAACTCGAAACGGTATTTTTAATTACTTCACCCGAGCTATCATCGGTCAGTTCTACCATTATCAGAGAAGTGCATCGTTATGGAGGCGATGTTCAAGAGTTTCTGCCTTACGAGCTTTAAACAGCTTTCTTCTTTCTCTTTTTCTTATACTTTTTATAAACGTGTTGGATTGAACGATAGGTGTGGTAAAGTGCCACGTTTACCTCGTTAGAGTTCATCCATTTCACTTCATCAATATCTTCGTCTGCTTGAGGTTTCATTTTAGAGTCGTCAAGGTTACCCATCAAAAACCAACTGGTTTTCTTTAGAATATCCTTTCCACCACGCACATAAGTATGCCAAGTAACACATATCTGCTCCTTCACTTGCACCTTAACATTACACTCTTCCTCTACTTCTCTCTTCGCGCCCTCTTGAACGCTTTCCTTCCCTTCGATTTTACCTTTTGGGAAATCCCACATGCCGAGGCGGTGAATCATTAGCACTTTATTGTCCTTCTCTACTACCCCACCAGCCGCTTTAATGATCTTAAACTTCGCTTTGATTAAATTGACGGTTTCTTCGTATTCTGGAGTAATAAGGGTTACAGACTTAAAGCCCTTTAATTTGCTATGGTGCAAAATAAAAAGTAACGATTTTATCATTCCCTGAGAAGCATTGGTGATCAACATATTACCCCTAAATGCTTTCTCATTCAGAATAATATCATCCACATTGATTACAAGGTCGAATTTAGAATGATCCTTAACTTCCTCCGGGCGTTTGATTCGAAGGGGCTTATCTTTGATGTATATTCTCATCTATTGTGAGCACTAATTTTTGCTAATATGAAATATTTTTTAAGAACAATACCTCTGTTGGGTTTATAAATTTCAGAAAAAAAATCCCTTAAATTCGTGCCATGGAAAAATCAGGCACCCCTAAAGATACAGCACTAAGAGTTGCTTCCGACTTATTAGAAATAAAAGCAATTCAACTTAATAAGTCTCAACCGTTTACCTGGAGCTCAGGATGGAAATCTCCAATTTACTGCGATAACCGCATGTCGCTTTCTTTTCCTGCCACAAGAACTTACATTAAAAAGGCACTGGCCGAAGCATGTAAATCACTCTACCCAGAAGCGCAATCTATTGCAGGTGTAGCTACTGCTGGTATTCCTCAAGGCGCTTTACTTGCAGACGAACTGGACCTTCCCTTCATTTATGTTCGTTCTTCCCCAAAAGGACATGGCATGGAAAACCTTATTGAAGGTAAAGTCGCACCGGGTCAAAAGGTAGTGATTGTAGAAGATCTTGTTTCTACCGGAGGAAGTTCTTTAAAAGCGGCAGAAGCACTAAAAGCTGCTGGCTATGAAGTACTTGGAATGGTGGCCATTTTCACTTATGGTTTCCCTTTAGCAGACGAAAATTTTGCAAAAGCGGGCATCAAGCTTCACTGCTTGAGTAACTATTCTGTAATGCTTGAAAAGGCGAAAGAACTTGGTTATGTAAACCAAGATGACTTGGCTTCTTTAGAAAAGTGGAGACAAGATCCGGCCAACTGGAAAGGTTAATCCGCAAAGCACTTATTTAAAACATGCCGAAAGACAAACTCAGGCTTCTTTTTATTACCTACCAAGGTGGTTTGGCAGGTTCTACCAATTCCATTGCCTATTTAGCAAAAGGGCTGGCCGAAAAGGGGCACGAGGTTTTTGTGGGCTGCAGGCAAGACATGCTCATTTGGGATTTGCTGGAAGGCAGTAAAGTGCAGCGAATCCCAATGACTTTCCAAGGAAAGTTCGACATTGAAAACTGGCGGCAGATTCGGGATACAGTGAAAAAACATCGCATTCAAGTGATTAACGCCCAATCGAGTTACGACCGCTACACGGCCATTTTTGCCAAACTCAGGTATAAGCTTAAGGTAGAAATTGTTCATACCCGAAGACAAAACCCATTGAGCGCTGGCGGTTGGTTACAGAAATGGTTTTACGTAAAAAACACTGCTGGAATTGTGGTGATTAGCGAAGGCTTGAAAACCATTTTCGCAGAAAAGGGCTATCCCAAAAATCATTTAAAAGTAATTCATAACGGCATTCCCGCAGAGCGACTAACGCAATGGAATGAGGAAACCGTAGAGAAATTCAGACAACAGCTTAAGATCAAAGCAACAGAAAAAGTAATCGGTTGTGTTTCTCGCTTTAAAGAGCAGCCTCAAATTATTGAAGCCGTTACCCAACTCAACGACCCAAGTATTAAACTCGTTTTTGCAGGAATAGAACAAAGTCAGCTACAGCCTTATATCGAGCAGTTTGGCCTAAAGAATGAAGTGATTTGCTTGGGCGATGTTTCTGGAAAAGAAGTACTCAACCTCTACCGTTTGTTCGATATTAACATTCTTGCTTCCACCATGGACGGCTTCGGTTTGGTGTTGATTGAAGCCATGGCCATGAAATGCCCCGTAATCGCCACCAACTTTGGAGGTATAGCCGATGTAGTTCAAAACGATTACAACGGTTTTCTCTTCGAAAACGGAAACATTACTGAACTATCCTCTAAAATAAAGCAGCTTCTCTCCGATCAACCCACCAGAGATAAGTTTATCGAAAATGGGTTAACCACCGCCTTCGAGACTTTCAGTATGGAGAATACAATTCTGAATTACGAGGAATACTTCTACGGTTTAGTGTCGAAAAACTAGAATCAAAGCTTAAATTGCAGGTTGAAAACTGTGCAGAATGGATTACCTCTCTTCCCTTAATGAACCCCAATACGAAGGAGTAGTGAATACGGAAGGCCCTACCATGATTATTGCTGGTGCGGGTTCCGGAAAAACTAGGGTACTTACTTACCGTATCGCTTACCTAATGCAGGATAAAGGAGTTGATCCTTTCAATATCCTTTCCCTCACTTTTACCAATAAGGCCGCAAAAGAAATGCGTGAAAGGATTGAGAGCGTTGTGGGTTCTAATGCCAGAAATCTATGGATGGGCACTTTTCACTCGGTGTTTGCCAGAATTCTTAGGGCAGAAGCTGGTAAGTTAGGCTACCCAAGTAATTTCACCATTTACGATACAGACGATTCTAAATCGCTCATTAAAAATATTGTTAAAGAATACGGGTTAGACGATAAAGTTTATAAGCCCAACACGGTACTCAGTAGAATTTCTAGTGCCAAAAACAGGTTAATCTCTTGGCAGGAATACACCACAAACCCCATCTATAAAGCCGATGATGATTCGGCCATGAAACCAGAAATGGGTCGACTGTACAAAGCCTATAGTTTGCGCTGTAAAAAAGCAGATGCTATGGACTTTGACGACCTGCTGTTCAATACCAACGTATTGTTCAGAGATCATTTAGACGTATTGAACAAATACCAACATAGGTTTCAATATGTACTGGTAGATGAGTTTCAAGACACGAACGTTTCTCAATATTTGATTACAAAAAAGCTTTCTGCAGTAAATAGAAATATTGCTGTGGTGGGAGACGATGCACAAAGTATCTATGCTTTTCGCGGAGCGGACATCGAAAATATTCTGAATTTCGAGAAAGATTTTCCAGACCTCAAGGTTATTAAACTAGAACAAAATTACCGTTCTACTCAAAACATTGTAAACGCGGCAAATTCAGTAATTGGAAGAAATAAAAGCCAATTGAAAAAGACCGTCTGGACGGCTAACAACGATGGCAATCAAATTGAATTAATTAAATCGGTTTCAGACAATGAGGAAGGACGGTTTGTAGCCTCAGAGATTTTCGAGCAAAAGGCCAATCGCAATTACAAAAACGAGGATTTCGCTATTCTGTACCGAACCAATAGCCAATCGCGCTCCATTGAAGAAGCACTGAGGAAATCAGGAATTGCCTATCGCATTTATGGTGGGCTCTCGTTCTATCAAAGAAAGGAAATTAAGGACTTGATGGGCTATTTAAGGTTTGCCATCAACCCAAACGATGAACAATCTTTCCGAAGAATTATCAATTTACCGAAACGAGGTATTGGGCCAACTTCTGTAGAAAAGATTGTTGTAGCGGCTTTCGAGCATGATATTCCACTTTGGGAAGTACTCACCAATATAAATTCCTTTCTACCCGGTCGAGCCGCCAACGCCATCAACGACTTTGTAACGCTCATCAAGAGTTTTATGATTTATGTTGAAACCAAAGATGCCTTTGAAACGGCCAGTCATATTGCCAAAAATTCTGGCCTGTTAAAAGAACTTTATGAAGACAAAACCATAGAGGGCTTGAACCGCTATGAAAACGTTCAGGAATTACTGAATGCCATCAAAGAGTTTGTCGATACGCCAGAAGTTGAGGATAAATCGCTGAATAACTTCATGCAAGACATCGCCTTGTTAACCGACAATGACAAGGAAAATCAAGAGACCGATGTAGTAACTCTAATGACCATACACTCTGCCAAGGGGCTTGAGTTTAAGAATGTGTTCATTGTGGGCATGGAAGAAGACCTGTTCCCTTCCCAAATGATGATGAGTAGCAGAGCCGATTTGGAAGAAGAGAGGCGTCTATTCTACGTGGCCATTACTCGAGCAAAGGAAAACCTCTATTTCTCCTATGCGCTATCACGCTATCGTTATGGCCGTCTGCTCAATTGCGAGCCCAGCCGATTTATTGAGGAAGTAGACCCGAGTTACATCAAGGTTAACACCAAATACGGAAGTCGCGAACAAAAACCTTCAAGTTTTAGCCCTACCCCTAATAGAAACGCACCACAGGTAGGTTCAAACTACGCCCGAAACTTAATTGCAAATAGAAATACCGCGCCTAAAAAACCTTTATCGTACCATAAACCTTCAGATAATTTTACCCCAAGTGATATTTCAAACCTGAAAGAAGGAATGAAAGTGGAGCATCCTAAATTCGGTTTCGGAAAAGTACATAAAATGGATATCGAAGGTTCGAATAAAAAAGCTAGGGTGATATTTGAGAACTTCGGTGAAAAAACCCTGTTATTGAGCTTCGCGAAGCTTAGGATTGTAGAATAAAAAAGAATTAACTTACAGCCATAACAAGCCAACGCCATACGCGTTGAAAATATATTAGTCCGAAAGAAGGATCAAGTTTATAAAACGGCACTCAAACCGATTCATATCTAGCATTAAATAGACCTTCTTCTTCCAGAATAATTGTTAATTTCGTAGTGAAAACTGAAAACATGAGTTTAGAATATAATACCCAAAGAGAAGATGTAATCCAGAAGGAGTACGGCAGAAACGTACAGAAACTGGTTGAATATATCAAAACCGTAGAAGACAAAGAAAAGCGCAATCAATATGCGCAAACGCTCACTGACCTTATGCGTCAGATTAACCCTAATTTGCTTCGCGAAAATGCCGAATACGATCAAAAAGTATGGGATGATTTATACATCATGTCACGCTTTGATTTAGACGTTGAATCTCCTTTTCCAATGCCAGAGAAAGAATCAATTGGAAAAAAGCCTCAGCGTATGGAATACAAAACCGATGAAATCAAGTTCCGGCATTATGGTAGAAACTTAGAAACAATGGTGAAGTTGGCAGTGGAAATGGAAGATGAAGAATCTCGTGAAAATGCGATAATTCACATTGGCCGCTTAATGAAAAGCTTCTTTTCTAACTGGAACAAAGACAATATTGAAGACGAAGTAATTGCTCAACACATTCACAGAATGTCGAAGGGGCAATTGAAAGTAAATATTGAAAAAATCAAAGAAGAAGGTTTATTCAATACCAGTGTTAGAGAAAGAAGACCATCCTCTGGTTCGTCTAACCAAAACAGAAAAAAGAATTACACAAAACGTAGACGTGCATAATTAATGGCATCTTTTGTAATTGAAGGCGGTACCAAATTGAGTGGAGAAATCACTCCACAAGGTGCTAAAAACGAAGCATTACAAATCTTGTGTGCTGTTTTAATCACTCCAGAACCCGTTACACTTCACAAAGTCCCTGATATTCGTGATGTAAACAAACTAATCGAATTGCTTGGCGCCATGGGTGTAGAAGTGCAATTCTTAGGGGGAGAGAGTTACCGCTTTTGTGCAAAAAATGTAAACATCGATTATTTAGAAACTGAAGAGTTCCGGACCAAAGCATCATCGCTACGTGGTTCGGTAATGATTTTAGGACCTCTATTAGCGCGTTTTGGTAAGGCAAAAATTTCGAAACCAGGAGGAGATAAAATTGGTCGCAGAAGACTCGATACCCACTTTATTGGTTTTCAAAAATTAGGCGCACGCTTTCTTTACGAAGCCGAAACGGGTATGTACCACATTGATGCTTCGCAACTAAAAGGCGCTTACATGCTTTTAGAGGAAGCTTCGGTTACAGGTACGGCCAACATCCTAATGGCAGCCGCAATGGCCAATGGAAAAACCACCATTTACAATGCGGCCTGCGAGCCTTACTTGCAGCAGCTTTGTGCCATGCTGAATAGAATGGGTGCTAAAATCACAGGTGTAGGCTCTAATCTGTTACATATTGAAGGCGTTGATTCGCTTGGAGGAACAGAGCATACGATGCTGCCTGACATGATTGAAATAGGTAGTTTTATTGGTATGGCTGCCATGACACAATCGGAAATCACTATTAAAGATTGCCGAATTGATCAGCTTGGTTTAATTCCAGACACCTTCAGAAAAATGGGGGTTCAAATGGAGTTTAGAGGTGACGATATTTTTATTCCGGGGCAAGACCATTATGAAATTGAAACCTTTATTGATGGCTCTATCATGACCATTGCCGATGCCATTTGGCCAGGATTAACTCCCGACCTTTTGAGCATTATTTTGGTGATGGCTACTCAAGCCAAAGGAACAGTTTTGGTACACCAGAAAATGTTTGAAAGCCGCTTGTTCTTTGTCGATAAGCTGATTGATATGGGAGCACAAATTATTCTTTGCGACCCACACAGGGCCACTGTTATTGGCTTAAACCGCCAGCAAAAACTCAAAGGGATTCGAATGACTTCTCCTGATATTCGTGCGGGACAGGCCTTGCTTATTGCAGCGCTTTCTGCCGAAGGCACCAGTGTAATTGATAATGTTGAGCAAATTGACAGAGGCTACCAACATATTGATGAAAGGTTAAATGCTTTAGGCGCTAAGATTCAAAGACAATAGGGTTTAAAAAAAGCAATCGTGCTATATTGAGTAAATATTCAGGTTAAAACCTATAACTCAAGCAGCATGAGCAAGAAACATCACGAAGCCCATTTACACGGAAAAACATCCTTCTTCTCAAAATTCCAAGAATACATTGGTGAATTCATTTATGGAGGAATTGACGGAAGCGTAACCACCTTTGCTGTTGTGGCAGGTGCTGCCGGTGCTAACCTTGATAGCGCTGTTGTAATCATTTTAGGTTTTGCAAACCTCTTTGCCGATGGTTTTGCCATGTCTGTTGGCAGCTATCTTTCCACCAAATCTGAAAAACAGAATTACGATAAACATAAAGCCATTGAATACTGGGAGGTGGATCACCTGCCAGAAAAAGAACGCGAAGAAATCAGGGAAATCTATCAAGCAAAAGGCTTTGAAGGCGAACTTTTAGAACAAGTGGTTGACAAAATCACCGAAGATAAAGACCGCTGGGTAGATGTAATGATGAAAGAGGAGCTTGAGATGATGGAAGAGACCAAATCGCCTTTTCAGATGGGCTTGGTCACTTTTATTTCATTTTTACTGATGGGCTTTATTCCGCTCATTGTGTATGTAATTGACTACACAAGGGGCCTCGATGCCGATTTATTCCTTTATTCTTCCATTCTCACCTTTGTAGCATTTGGTGCCATTGGCTACGCAAAAAGCTATGTTACTTCTACCAGCCGAATACGAGGTGTGTTAGAAACGCTTTTCTTAGGCGGTTCAGCAGCTATTCTCGCTTATTATGTTGGGGTAATTTTAGAAAGTATGATTTCTTAAGTGTTCTAAGACCACTTTCTTTGTCAATTGCTTTATATTCAATGTCAAACTACGTAACAGAATGAAATTTGGGACTTCTCGCAGGCTTGCGAAAATCAAAAAAGCTGATGTAATTACCTATACCATTGAAATTTTTATTGTAATTTTTGGAATTACTGTAGCCTACCAACTAAATGTACTCTATGAAGATTCAAAAGACTTAAAGCTTGAGAAAGCTGCTATTGAAAAGGTACGTACAGAGTTAGAACTGAATATTACTGAATTTGATAAGTTAATAGATGAGCGACTAGAGTTAATTGAAAATGAAAATCAGTTGGCTCAAATTCTTTATTCGGGCGGATACCTTTATGCCGAGGATGATTTAGAAAATCAAGAAATTTCCAAATACCTTTTCGCAATTAACAAAACATATAAACCCAACCTCCAATTTGAGGGTCTCAATTATTATATCAACACCAATTACACCACTTCTAATTCTGACCTTAAAAACAGTTTACTCACCCTAAAAAATAAATATGTAGCCTTAAAAGAAGTTGCCCAATACCATACAAGTATGAAGGAGAAATACTACAATGACTTTCTTATTAAGGATGTTGACTTTGGTTTACAGAAAGTGGTGAACTATGAACGAATTAAAAGTATAGAGTTTAAAAATTTAATTCTTAACCTGATCGAAAACGAAATCGAACTGAACCGACTCTTAGAAGAAGCAAACAATATTGCTATTGATATTGTAGACCTCAATATTAAAGAAAAGCTAAAGTAACTAGCTTTTATCTTATGTTTAAGTTTAGAATTACATACAGAGTTTACTACTAATTTTAGGTGTTTTTCAGCAGTAAACTCTCCAAAATTGCGAGTTTGACAAAGACCTAGGGCCACCAAAACCAAAGTTTCCTTTACTCTGAAAAAACTAATACTAATTATTTCAGTTCTGGCTCATGCATTATTTTGGTTCAATCAAAGAAACCCTAACTAATTAAGCCACAAACCCTACTCCTACCGTATTATTGGTAAATTCATCAATTAAAATAAAGGCCCCATTATTACGATTCTCTTTATATGAATCAGCTAAAATAGGTTTAGAAGATCTAAGAACTACTTCTCCAATATCATTTAATTGAAAATCAGAAATATTTGTTTCCACCAACAAACTCTCTGTCTTTACCTTATGATTTAGCCCCAAAATCTTTACTCTTGATTCACTTACTCCATGTTGTATCTTATAGGTTTTACCTACAACCAATGGGGTATTATCCATCCAGCAAATCTCAGAAACTACTTCATTCCCAAAATTTAAGCCGCCTTCCTTCACCAACATGTCGCCACGGCTCGCTCCTACATCGTCTTTCAATAGAATACTTACTGATTCACCAGCTACGGCCTCTTTCAGTTCTGTTTTATACTTTTGAATAGATTTAATTTCTGACACTGCCCCAGATGGCAAAACCGTTACCTTATCTCCTACTTTTAACGTACCACTCGCTACTTTACCAGCGTAGCCTCTATAATCGTGATGTTCATTAGTTTTGGGTCTAATTACATACTGAATAGGAAATCTAGTTGGTAAATCTGTTTGATGAGATTTTACCTCAACTGATTCTAGTGTCTCAATCAATGAATCGCCTAAATACCAAGACATGTGCTCACTATCTGTAATTATGTTTTCACCGTAAAGTGAACTGATAGGAAGGAACGAAATATCGAAACCAGTTAATGATGCTTTATCTACCAAGGCTTTCACTTCATTCACTATACTTTCAAAAAGTGCTTGGTCGTAATCAACCAAATCCATTTTATTAACACAGACCACTACTTTAGGCACTCGCAAAAGATGAGCAATGTAAAGGTGCCTTCTGGTCTGTTCCACTAAACCATTTCTTGCATCTATCAAAATCAAAGAAACATCAGCGTTACTTGCTCCTGTCACCATGTTTCGGGTATATTCAATATGTCCGGGAGTATCAGCAATGATATACTTTCTGGTTTTTGTAGCGAAATAAATATGGGCTACATCAATGGTAATTCCCTGTTCTCTTTCTGCCACCAAACCATCTGTCAGCAAGGAAAGGTCAGTATAATCAAGCCCTTTTCTACGGCTACTTTCTTCAATGGCCAGCAGTTTATCTGAGGTAATGGATTTAGTATCGAAAAGCAACCTTCCAATCAGTGTGCTTTTGCCATCATCTACGCTTCCTGCTGTAGCTATGCGTAAAACTTGTTTGTTAGAAATATCCATACTGCTTTCTCTTTTCCATGGCTGCTTCCGAACGTTTATCATCAATTCTAGCGCCTCGTTCGGAAATAGTGGCGCTTAAAATTTCTTCTATCACCCTTTCAATTCGATCTGCGTCAGATTCTACTGCGGCCGTACAGGTCATATCGCCAACAGTTCTAAAGCGTACTGTGCGGGTTTCAATTATTTCGCTTTCATCTTTATTGATAAAAGTAGAGTTTGGCCAAATCATACCATCTCGCTGAAAAACTTCGCGCTGATGCGCATAATAAATGGAGGGGATTTCAAGTTCTTCTTCTCTGATATAATTCCATACATCAATCTCTGTCCAATTAGAGATAGGAAATACTCGAACGTTTTCGCCTACATTTATTCTACCATTGAGCATATCGAAAAGTTCAGGTCGTTGCTTTTTAGCGTCCCATTGACCGAAATCATCCCTCACAGAGAACACTCGCTCCTTGGCCCTAGCCTTTTCTTCGTCACGCCTTGCCCCACCAATGCAGGCATCGAACTTAAACTCCTCAATAGCAGCTAACAAAGTCACCGTTTGAAGGGAGTTTCTGCTGGCATATTTACCCGATTCTTCTACCGCCAATTGCTTATCTATAGAATCTTGCACATAACGCACATGCAACTCGAGCCCAAGCTCCTCCACCAGCGCATCACGAAAAGCAATGGTTTCCGGAAAATTATGACCAGTATCTACATGCAATAATGGAAAAGGAATTTTAGCAGGATAAAACGCCTTTTGAGCCAATCGCACTAAGGTGATAGAATCCTTTCCTCCAGAAAACAATAAAACAGGACGCTCAAACTGAGCTGCCACTTCTCTCATTATGTAAATGGACTCATCTTCCAACTCACGTGGAAATTGCCCGTCAAAAACATTCATATCAGTATTTATTTCTTGATTGTAACTGCATGTAAACCACACTCTTTTTGCGAATTCTCCCACCACCATCGGCCAGCTCTTGCAGGTTCATCAGTGCTTATTGCCCGAGTGCAAGGCTGGCAACCAATGCTTATAAAACCTTTATTGTGCAGCGTGTTATAGGGTACTTTATACTCATCCAAATAGGTTAATATGGCTTCATAACTCCAATTTAAAATGGGGTTATATTTTATCACCTGATTGCCTTCATCCCACTCAAACAATTCTAAATTTTGACGATTATCTGATTGAGCAGCTCTCAAGCCCGTAATCCAAACTTTGGTGTTTCTCAATGCCCGCTTTAAGGGTGCTACCTTTCTTATGTAGCAGCATTCTTTTCTATTCTCAACCGATTCGTAAAAGCTGAAAAAACCTTTCTCACTCACTAGTGACTCAACATCTTCTGACTTTGGGAAGTAGGTTGTTATTTCCTGCTTATAGCGCACCCTTGTCTTTTCCATTAAGTCATAGGTCTCAGGAAACAATCGCCCCGTATCCAAAGTAAAAACTTCTACCGCCAACTGCTTACGAAATATGATGTCGGCAATGACTTGATCTTCTTGCCCAAAAGCACTTGAAAACTTAACCTGAGCGGGGAATTCTTGTGTGAGCGAGTCAATTACCTCTCCTATTGAAAGACCGGAAAATCGACTATTATATTCTTCTACCTTTTCTTTCATCTCGCTACTTTTTGAGTTTAACAGAAGACCAAACTCGTTCATGGAAGTAGTAGAGCACTATTTTGCTAAACACTTCAACCGAACCGATTGAAAGAGCCAGACCAGCCTCTCCTGTAATGAAATAAGAAATCATGATGGTATCCACCGTGCCAACGATTCGCCAGCTGATAGTTTTTAAAATGCTTTTAAGATTGCTATCACGCTGCTCCTCTTTCTCGATTCTTCCTTTTACGACTGAGTCTAAAAACATAGTGGTTCCTTTTTATTGAAACATTGAGGATACAAAAGTATGTATTCCCTACCATTTTAATAGACTGTTAAGTAAAATTTTTTTAGTACTCTCGCAGAACGTCTTTTAAAGACTTGTTTTCCAACACTTTAAGCGTATTATCCCGTACCTCGCTCATCACCACATTAAGGCCGCAAATTTCTTCTTGGCAGTTTTCACACTTTTCATAATAGTTTAAGCTTACACATGGGAGCAGTGCAATGGGGCCATCGAGCATACGGATTATCTTTGCCAAACCTATTTCTTCTGGTGGTTTAATAAGGTAGTAACCTCCACCCTTTCCTTTCTTACTGCCTAGAATTCCAGATTTTTTCAACTCCAAAAGAATGTTCTCTAAGAATTTCAATGAGATTTTCCTTTCTTCTGAAATTTCAGAAATAAGCACAGGTCCTTTATCTTGATTTTCGGCCAAGTAGGTTAAAGCATGGAACGCGTATTGGGTTTTTTTAGATAGCACTTTTCAGTTTTAATTGACGAAGTTACCAAAATTTAGAATTGAAATTAAAAAAGGAGCTTAAAGCTCCTTTCATTGTTTTTTGCTCAATGTTAAATTAGTAGTTATTCAACATTACTGGCATTACCAGCATTAGAATATCTTCACTTTCATCCTTATCACCAGGTATTAAAAGTCCGGCCCGGTTAGGCGCTGACATTTGAAGCGTAACTTCTTTAGAATGCAGGTTACTCAACATTTCTACTAAGAATTTAGCATTGAACCCAATCTCGATATCTTCTCCCTCATGCTCGCAAGCCAAAGTTTCTTTTGCTTCATTAGAGAAATCTAAATCTTCAGCAGAAACGGTAAGTTCGCTACCTGTAATTTTCAATCTAATTTGGTGTGTAGTTTTGTTGGCATAAATCGAAATCCTTTTCAACGAACCTAAAAGCTCACTTTTGTTGATTTTCATTTCGATTGGGTTGTCTGAAGGAATTACGTTTTCGTAATCAGGGAAACGTTCATCGATCAAACGACAAATCATTTTTATTGCATTGAAGTGGAAGTAGGCATTAGATGCATTGTATTCCACCACTACATTCGAATTTTCTGAAGGCAAAGTAGACTTCAACAAGTTCAAGGCTTTACGAGGAATGATGATCGACATTCCAGTATCAGAAGCCACATCTACCCTTCTGTATCGTACCAAACGGTGACCGTCTGTCGCTACAAAAGTAGTATTAGTTTCTGCCAGCTTTACATAAACCCCGGTCATTGCTGGTCGTAATTCATCGTTGCTGGTAGCAAAGATTGTATTATTGATTGCACTACTCAACACCTCTGTAGACATGTCTACTTGGTAAGCGTTAGTTACCTCTGGTACTTTAGGAAAGTCTGTAGCGTTTTCACCAGCCAATTTATACCTACCATTATCAGAGTTGATTTCAACACTGTAAGTTTCATTGTCGATAGTAAACGTTACAGGTTGCTCTGGTAAGTTCTTTAAGGTATCCATTAAGATACGAGCAGGAACCGCAATGCTTCCATTTTCTTTTGCTTCTACATCAATCTCTGTAATCATAGAGGTTTGAAGATCAGAAGCTGTGATGGTCAAGAGCCCATCTTTAATTTCGAATAAAAAGTTTTCAAGGATTGGCACCACTGGATTAGTAGTGATTACTCCATTGATATTGGAAAGGCGCTTTAGCAATTCTGCTGAAGAAACGATAAACTTCATAAAAACTGGGTTTATTACTATGGGTACTTTAATCGCATAAAGTTAAAAATAAAATCAATACTCGGTATCAAAACCTAGCTTTTTGGCACAATAGAAAATTTCAGTTCTGCACCCAACTAAAAGTAGAAGTCCGTTTTACTTAAAAGCCTTCTTTCTAAGTTGTTTTAGCTGTTTTCTAACCTTTTGTACTCTCTGGTTTAGGTGGATGATTTAAGAATTCTAAAATAGTTTGATAAACGTAATCTAAGTCTTCATCTTTAATTACATAAGGAGGAATCAAATAGAGCACATTTCCCAAGGGGCGAAGCAAAACTCCTTTGCTAATGAAGTAGGGATAAAGATAATGGCGCGCCTCATTAAAATAAGAGGTATCCTTTTCTGTGTTCATTTCAAAGGCCAGAATTGTTCCCAAAACTCGGGCATTTCGTACCATAGAATGTTTTTCTATTACTTTCAAAAATGAAAGATGACGATTATTTAATCGCTTTCTATTCTCTTCACTTTCTTGGTTAAGTAGTAAATCCAATGATGCATTTGCCGCTGCGCAGGTCATTGGGTTGGCCGTAAATGAATGACCGTGAAAGAAGGTTTTCATTAAGTCATTTGAACGATAGGCTGCTTGAATTTTCTCTGTGCAAGTGGTAACCCCCATGGCCATTGCCCCGCCCGTTAGGCCTTTCGATAAACAGAATATATCTGGTTTATTAGTGAGCCAATCGGATGCAAATAATTTCCCTGTTCTTCCAAAACCTGTCATTACTTCATCGGCAATACAAATTACTTCATGATGATGCGCCAAAGCAATCATCTTATCGAGTAAGGCTTTGCTGTACATGCGCATACCCGATGCACCTTGAATAATAGGCTCAAAAATAAAGGCAGCCACATCGCCTTTTTCAACCAAGGTTTTGAATTGCTGATAAACCTTTTCTTCTTTTCCTTCTTCTGGAAAATCAACAAAGCTAACATCGAACAAATACGGATCGAACGGTTCGGTAAACGGCCCTCTTTCTCCTACCGACATAGCACCAAAGGTGTCGCCATGATATGCACCATCAATGGCTATAATTTTCCTTTTGCTAATCCCTTGATTATAGAAATACTGAAAAGCCATTTTTATAGCTACTTCTGTAGCGGTACTTCCGTTATCGGAATAAAATACTTTCGATTGATTTTTGGGAAGTATTTCTAATAAACGCTCCGCTAATCGAATGGCAGGTTCGTGGGTAAAACCTGCAAAAATTACATGTTCTAATTTTGAAGCTTGGGCAGCAATGGCTTTGGAAATATGAGGATGACTATGCCCATGTAAATTGACCCACCAAGAGGATATTGCGTCAATGATTTTTGCACCATCACTCGTATATAAGTGTACTCCTTCTGCGCTTTCTACCATAAATGGGCTTTCCATTCCCCTTAATGGCGTAAACGGATGCCAAATCGCTTCAGCATCTCTTTTAATCCAATCACTCATACCAATTCAGCATTAGTTCGTCAGCCCAGTATTTTATTATTTCTTTATTGATCAAGCTGAGTTTTGGAAGTCTTAGCAGCACCTTATAACCAGATTTTTCTTCAATAATATTTTCGCTTTCAAAGTTTGACTCTCCGTTAAAAACTATTCCTAACACCGGGATTTTATTTCGCTTTAAATAATCTACCGTAAGTAAAGTATGGTTAATACAGCCCAAATAAAGGTTGACCACTAGAATTACTGGAGCAGATAATTCTCGGGCAATATCGATCACATAATGCTCTTGATTAATAGGTACTAAAACACCTCCTGCTCCTTCAATTACAATATCATTGGTAGTTTCAGGAAGCACAAAGTCGTCTAGTTGTATGGCCAGATGTTCGAATTTTGCAGCAGCATGTGGCGAAGCTGGCAGCTTAAATATATGGGTTTCAGGATGAAACCTTGTGATCTCATTGCTGACCAATTCTTTAACCGTTTCTGT
The DNA here is from genome assembly GCF_001267955.1 of Roseivirga seohaensis subsp. aquiponti. Taxonomy (NCBI): domain Bacteria; kingdom Pseudomonadati; phylum Bacteroidota; class Cytophagia; order Cytophagales; family Roseivirgaceae; genus Roseivirga; species Roseivirga seohaensis. The sequence goes on along the minus strand of NZ_JSVA01000018.1, from coordinate 168,227 downwards.
ATCTAATGGTTTTCCTGCTTGCACAGGCTTCCAATAATCGGCTTTCAAGGCCTCTACTAAAATTGAGGAAACCAAGGTTTTACCACTATCAGTACTTATGGCTGTAACAAAATAATTCATGCTGTAAAGCTATGAACGAAACTCAAGACACAAAAGGAAAACGCCTCTGCCCTACTTCGATAAGTTTTTCGCGCAGAGCATCAAACTTGACAGGCTTTATCAGATAATCATCCATGCCGCTTTCAAGGGCTTTTTGAACATCTTCATCGAAAGCACTGGCTGAAATACCGATGATATAGGGAGGTGTGTCTAAGTTGAGTGCTTTAATTTGTTTTGTGGCGTCTAACCCATCCATCACTGGCATTTGAACATCCATTAAAATCACATCATAGGTCTCTTCTTGCATTTTTGACAGGGCTTCTAATCCTGTTTTTGCTAAGGTTGGTATATACCCCATACGCTCTAATATGAGGCATATGAGTTTGCTATTGATCTTATTATCTTCGGCTAAAAGGATCTTGAGCGGGTATTTACCAGAAAGAACCCCTGCTAGCTTACTAAGTTCATAACGACTCGACCTGGCTGTTTTATTTATTTCTCCTTCTACCAATTCTTCTACAGCTAGTTTTAAATGCACGTTAAAACTGAATAAGGAACCAACGCCAAGCTCACTTTGAACAGAAACCTTTCCGTTATATAATTTTAGTAAATTCTTAACGATAGCTAAACCTAAACCGCTGCCTCCAAATCGTCTGGAATTAGAAGACTCTACTTGGGTAAATTCTTTAAAGAGGTTTTTGATTTCCTCTTTTGCAACACCTATGCCGGTATCTTGAATTTTGAACTCTATATTGGCTGTGTCTCCCTTTATTTCAATCAAAGATATTCTAACCGAGACAAAGCCTCTTTCTGTAAACTTTACTGCGTTTGAGAGTAAATTAACAAGTATTTGCCCTAGTCTATTTCTATCAGCAAAGAAAAACTCTGGCACATTTTCATCTATAATTAGATTCAAACCTACTTTCTTACCTTTGGCCTCATAAGCCACAAGGTTTAAAGATTCCTCCACAACCCTTTTCAATCCAAAAACTGAATCTTCTAAAGTAACTTTCCCCGATTCAATTCTAGAATAATCAAGAATATCGTTTAGAATTCGAAGCAATGTTTCACCACTTACCTTTATAGTTTCCACATAATCTCTCTGTTCAGGATTGAGCAAGGTTTCATTCAAAAGGTTTGTCATACCAATTACACCATTCATTGGTGTTCTTATTTCATGACTCATGGTTGCCAGAAATGTACTCTTAGCCTGATTCGCGTTTTCAGCAGCTTCTTTGGCCAATTTCAAACCTTCTTCCAGTTGCTTTTGTGCGGTGATATCACGCATCATCAAAAGAATCCTATCTTCGGTAAGTTTAATAAACCTGCCCTCACAAAAATGATCTTTCTTATTTACCAATAGTTTGAACTCAACCGTTTGCATTTGATCGGTTTCAAGTGCTTTCTTTAAGCCCGCAGTCATCAATGAAATTATACTTTCAGGAAAAATATCGACTATATTATCTCCTATTCTCTTTTCAGCTGAAAGGATTACTCCCATCTCATTTTTAGCATGATAATTCAAGAAGAAACCTCGTTTATCAAAAGTGAACATGGTGTCAGGAATCGCATCCAAAATCAACATCTGTTCTTTTTCAAACTTCTTGATTTCTAATTCTGCATTGTAAATACCAGTAATGTTTTTGGCAATTCCTGTTACAGAAACCAATTCTCCTTGATCATTATATATAGGCTTATGAAACACCTCCAACATATGAGGGTCGCCCTTAGAATCGTTAACCTCTACAAAATAAGGGGGTACAGAATCGTATTTTCCCGCAAGAAATCCATCAATCCTCTCACGCGCTTTAGCATTTATGGGGTTATCGGTATAACTAGTGCTATAATGGGCGAGTCTTATATTAGGATTTCGCCCCATTACTCTCACCACGTTCATGGATGAATAGGTAACTATTCCATCGGTGTCGAATTTAAAAAGAAAGTCAGAAGTGTGGTCTAAGAAAAAGTCGAGCTGAAATTGATTCTCATCATACTTCTCTTTTAATTCATTTAATTCTTGAACCAATAGAGCCGTCTTCTTTTTGGTTCGAAATAAAAGATAGGCTAGAACAAGTGCTAAAATTATGGCTAAAAAGAGTAGAAGATAAATCATGTAATGTTTAGCAAAAGCAAATGTTCAAGAACAAGAATAACAAAAATACAGAACTACTTACACAATACCATCCAAAAAAATAACAGTTCCGCTTTACGGAATGGCTTTACGAAGCGATTTTGCCATATCATCAAATCGCTCGATGGCTTCTGAAATAAAAGTTTCGTTTAGTATTTCATCAAGTTCTTGCTCGAGTACATCAAGCTCGCTTACCTTAAAGGTTTGTTCAAAACCACCGTTTTCCAATTTAATGAGGAATTTTCCATTCCATGAAAAAACGGTGATTTTACATTTGCTATTGGGTATTTCCTTTACAACTCTCACAGGAATAATTAGGCTCTGTTCACTATAAACTTGTGATCTACTTCTGAGTTTAAGGTACCGGCAACAGAGCAATATTTTGTTGCGGCTAAATGACCCATTTTTTCAAACTCTTCCTCAGTCACGTCAGGAGAATCAACTGTAAAAGTGAGGGTAATATGAGTGAATGCTCTCGGGTGCTCATCTCTACGGGTACCATCGGCAACTACAGTAAGGCCATTTACTGTTTTCTTACGTTTTTTCAACATTTGAACCAAGTCAACCGAAGCGCAAGCTGCTAAACCTGATAACAACAATTGGGTAGGCGACATGTGTTTTTTCTTGTCGGCAGAATACATGTCAATATCTAAAACATTGCCCTCTTCGTTAACCGACTGAAATTCATAATCATCCTTGAACGTAGTTGTAACTCTCATATTGCGTGGTTTTATTAAAGTTCAAAATTAAATCAATTATGCTGTTAACCACACAATATTGACATAAGTTTCATGGTTGAGTGTGAAGTACCAACCTAGAGACAACATGACTCAAATACGTTTTACGGCAGTTTTAATGACTGCACTTATATTTATGCTTATACAAAGTTGTAGCGGAGACAACGACACCACTCCACAACTTCAAGTAACTATTGAAAATCAGTTTACCAACTTACCTTCCAATGTATCTGTATTTTTCAAAGTACAAGATGGCGCAGGAAAAGGAAAGGCAGGTTTAAAAGAATCCGACTTTAATATTTATGAAAATGGAAGTTTGATTTCAGAATTTGAGGCAGTTCGAAAAATACAACCGAACGAAAAAGTTTTAGACTACAACATTATGCTCTTGCTCGATTTGAGTGGAAGTATATTAAGTAGTCAGAATTTGGCTCCCCTTAAGTCGGCAGCAAAAAGCTTTATTGATGAAGTAGTACCTTCTGAAGGTGAAGTTTCTGCAGGAGCCGTAAAAGTAGAGATATGGTGGTTTGATGGTTCTCAGAACATTAAGCAGCTACAGCCCATCACTTCTAATACAACCACTTTGAAAAATGCCATTGACAATATTAACGCCTCAATGAGTTCCGACAATTCTACCAACCTGTATGGTGCTGTGATTCAAAGTGTAGGTATTGCAACACAACGACTCGGTCAGTCGCAAGAGTTAGATAAATTTGGGTCGAATTCGGTAGTGATTTTTACTGACGGAACCGACCAAGCCAACCGATCTACCAAAGGCCAAGCCTTAGAAGCTGTGAGAAAAGCAGACCCTTCTATTTCGTTCTACACCATTGGACTTGGTGGCGAAATTGACGAGCCTGTTTTAAAAGAGATAGGAAAAACAAGCTTTGTTTCTGCCGTAAACATTGGCGAGTTACTAGATAAATTCAAAGAGATAGGTGATTTAATAAACGGTAAAGCAAACAGTTACTATTTATTAGAATACTGTTCTCCCAAACGTTCTGGAAGTAACCAGCTCACCATCGAGGTAGTACAAGGCAATTTAAAAGGTAGCGCCAAAACTATTTTTGACGCCTCAGATTTTAACGGCAGTTGTAACATACAATAATCCGTTTTACAATAATCACATCAGGCGTTCTTCGATTTTAGGATTGGGGGACGCTTTTTTTATTACTGAAAATCATTTTTCGATTCGTATCGAAATAATCTGTAAACGTAGCAAAACTGAAATATAACGATAGGCCAAGGCACTGCAAAAAGCCAGATTTGTATTACTAAATTTTCATATTCAAAAAACCTAAACAATATATATAACCCAACGAAATAAGCGAAGATATGCCACCAATAGGTGCTTATAAAGTTTTGAAACCAATTCGGATAGGTTTTAAGACTTGTAACATAGTGTAAAGCTGATGTCAACTGCATAAGACCCAAAGGCAATTGTAATAGCATTAGGTACAGTAAACCCTCGTAATCAGAGTAAAATAAAAACAATGACGCATTATAAATTGCCAAAACACCTATAATGATTGAGATTGAAAAATATACTTTATACTGTCCCATAGCCTTAATTTTCTTCGCTGCTAAATAAGTTTTCAAGTGCCTGACTCAAGTCAGGGTATTTAAAAGCAAATCCTTCATCTTTCAATCTCCTCGACTTCACATACCTACCATAAATCGCCAACTCAGGGTCAGTTTTAAAAATGTATTTGGCTCCAAATTTTATCATGAATGGAGGCAATGAAAGTCCAATGAAGGGATTCATTTTCTTTCTCAACTCTTTCATGAACTTCTGATTTGATACTGGGTTTGGAGCGCTTGCAATGTAAAAACCATTGTATTTGTCATTTGTAATTACCTCGTATATCAGGTTGTTCAAATCAAACTCGTGAATCCAGCTCATCCCTTGTTTTCCGTTTCCAACTTTGCCCCCTAAACCAAGGTTGACGATACTTTTCAAGCTGGTTAAAGCACCTCCGTTTCGCCCAATCACAAAGCTTGTCCGTAACCTGACACCTCTTGTGTTATTAGGTAAAGCAGTTAAAAACGTTTTCTCCCAAGCCTTCCCAACAAATGGTGCCAAACCATAACCTGTTGAAGAGTTTTCATCGCAAACTTGAGAAACAGAATCTCCATAGATGTGAGCAGTAGACATTTGAACCCAAACCTTTGGAGGATTCTTGACCGATTTTAATGCCTCACCAATCACTTTTGTAGAGTCTACACGTGAGCGTAATATTTCGTCACAATGGTCGGGTGTTTTAATGCAATCAACAGACCTGCCTGCTAAGTTTACAATGGCACTTGCACCTTCTAAAACTTCACACCAATCACCGAGAGTAACACCATCCCATTGCACAAAGTCAAAGTCTAAATCAGGTTTATGGCGGGCTACTAAAATTGGCTGAAATCCTTTCTCTTTTAAAAATTTGGCTAGGCTAATTCCCAAAAAACCTGTTCCTCCAGTAATTACGATCCTTTTCATAATGCTCTGTTTAATATTAGAAATCACTGTTCATTGTATTTTGAAGATTACTCAAGTCTCTTTCGAGATTAGAAAACACGAACTCATGTTCTTGCTGAATTCCTATTCTCTCCAAAGGCTCCCAGTAAACCCTTGGGTAGAGTTCCGATGTGTAAGTTGTAATTCTGGTCATCTTGCAGCTGTCAAGCCCTATTTGCTCAAAAAGATAAATGGCCTCTTCGAAACCCAACCAGTTTCTCCCAGTAAGTTCATAATCAATCACATCCATTCTTAAGACTTCTCCCCTTTTGAATTCCGTAACTCTTTCTATAATTCTACCTCCTTCGAAATAGCAAATGCGCAAGGCTCCCACTTCTTCCTTTTCCAGAATACATTTATGAGGCACTGGTAAATCGAGCTTCATTAAAAATGGTTTTTCAGCAATAAGTGTATCGACAGACTTAATGGCATCGAAAACCTGATTGGGCGTATAGGGCAAAATGATCTCGGTACTTACTTCTATCACTTCCCTTTTGTTATCGCTTAGTGAGTTTTCAATTGGAACAGCCAAGAGGAAAAGAACTAGCGGAATAACAGTAACTCGTAAATTGACCTCACCTTTAATTTCCTTAAACCGTTTTATCAAATGGCTAATAATAGCTCCAAGAAAAAAGAAAGGTGCTAAAATTGGTAAACACATTACTACACACAGAACTCCTTCTAGACCAAAGAAGATTAGACTAAACAGAAATACAATGAAGGTGATTATAAAGCCAGGTATGGATGTTTTTCTATTAGGAAGAACCCCAATTGCTGCTCCTAATACAATAGGAAAAAACACAAAAATAGCCCAACCATAAACTGCCCAACCAAAGTGAAGAAAGGCAAAGCCAACCGTTAAAAAAACAAAGCTTAAGATTATGGAAACACGAAAACTTCGATCTTTCCAAATGTTATAGAATTTTATATTTTTCATAGTTTCAATAATTTATGAAAGATATTGGTTAAATTTTTTTATCGTTTGAAGGTATACCAATTGATATTAACCAATTGAATCATACCTATTATAATGCCTATTACAATGATGTAAACAACATCAGATAGCCAAATTGGTACAAAGAAAGCTATAAGATAGGTTAAAGTAGTAACCCAATAGATCTTCATATTCCTTTTAAACCACTCAGGTTTAAGCTCCCATTTTAAGGAAAGATAAACAGAGTAGGCAACCATCATAATGCTAAAGCCTGTCAAAAACATTAGCCCAAGAATGGAATTGTTAAGACCACTTTCGCCTGTCTTCAAAAAATAACCATCAATCAAGAGTCCTACCATAAACAAGAACATTATATCAAGTATAATAACTACAAGTTCTGAGTTCCTCATTTCATTAACCTCATCAAAACCTGAAAGAACCAGTTCTTATCTGAGCGTATAAACTTATCTAGCGCGCCATCCATTTGCTTGGTAAAACCTTCCAAGTCTTTGGTCACAGTTTTGAAATGGGCAACCTCAGAGGTATCTCCTTCTACTTGCTGCATTTCTTCCAACACACGCATCACTGGCTCAATCTCGCGTCTTCTACGCTCTCTAGACACTTGGCGTGCTAGCTCTAGCACATCCTTACCTGTAGTGAAATACTCTTTACGTTCTCCTGGCTTATATGCTTTAGACACAATCCCCCAATCCATCAAGGCCCTGATATTCATATTGGCATTCCCTCTAGAAATTTGAAGTTGTTCCATAACCTCTTCTGTAGAAAGCGCTTCTTCAGAAATTAATAATAAAGCATGAATTTGCCCCATGGCTTTGTTTATTCCCCAAGCAGATCCCAGAGTACCCCAAGCTTGAATAAATTTCTCTTTTCCTTCATCGTAATGCATGCTCAAATGTAATACAATTTATTTAACTTTCAATAATTATTGAAAATTAAGATTTTTGACACATCACGGGAAAAACTAAAATCAAATGACCTCATTGAAAACTAAACCAATTAATTTGCGAGCATCATCTTTATAGAGCGGTAAAAGTGAAACTAAAGAGAAAACGAAAGCTTGTTACTTATCTAAATATACTGGATCAACCTATTCGGTTTAATCCTTTTGTATTTAGCCGTACTTTCTTACTCTGGGCTTTTCTTGGCCTTATAGGAGGTTTGATTGCTGGATTATACTGGATTACGCTGGAGTTCCTCACCCATGAAATCTCACTTTTTGAAGGTTGGTTGGTAATTCCCGTAATGGCCACCTGTGGTTTATTAGCTGGTTTAGTCATTCATTTTATTGGCGACCCTGGAGAAATTCATTTGATCGTTAACAATATTCGGTTTAATAAAGGAAAGCTAGACCCCAAGAATAACCCCTCCATGATATTATCATCACTTTTGTGTGTCGCTTCTGGCGGAAGCCTTGGCCCAGAAGCACCATTAGTGCAAGTAACAGGTTCTACTGGCAGTTGGCTTGGCAAGGTGTTTCGTTTAAAGGGAGAAGAACTTAGGTCACTCAGTATTGCCGGAATGGCCTCGAGTTTTACAGCCCTATTTGGGGCGCCATTGGGTGGAAGTTTGTTTTCATTAGAGATTCTCCACCACAAACATGCGGTTGAATACTATAAGGCTATTATTCCAGCTTTGGTGGCCAGTTGCTTTAGTTATGTAGTTTTTGCTTTGGTAATTCAATTAGGACTTGGTAGCACTTGGAATTTATCGGCTTATGAGTACTCAGGTGTTTTTGATTTCGCCTATGCAGTACTCTTTGCAATAGTGGCTACAGCGGTGGGTTGGGGCTTTATCTATTGCACAAAATTCTTTAAATCACTTTTTGAAAAAAGAAGATTACCGATATACATCAAAACTTTAATCGGAGGACTTTTACTTGGGGTTATCTCCTTCTATTTACCTCTGACCCGGTATTTTGGGCATCACGAAATCAATCTACTCTTGACGGAAAACCTTTCACTCAAATTATTAGTAGCCATTTTAGTGTTTAAAATAATAGCTATAGCAGTTACTGTGACTTCAGGTTGGAGAGGCGGATTCATTATTCCTTTATTCTTTGTAGGAGCCACATTGGGCCTCATTATACACCAGTTGTTTCCAGGCCTTAGTCTTACTTTGACGATTATTAGTTGTATGGCTGCCATTAACGCATGTGTTACCCGTACACCAATGAGTACCACCATTCTTTTGGCTACCCTCACTGGTTTTGGTTATTTCATCCCCATTCTATTTGCCAGTTTAACAGGCTATTTCCTTTCTCCAAGAATTCCTTTTATCAGTTCGCAAATGGAAAAAGAATAATATCTTATTCTCTATAAACCCCATTGCGCTTAAGCTCATAGAGTGGTAACTTTAATCATTGTAAAGCAAACCTTTATTAAACGATTAAAACATGGAAGCCTACGAAACATTAACAGAAGGAATAAATGCTTTGCGTAAACAAGGCTATACCGAAGATTTCAACCTTAAATACAACTGTCTGATTTGCGGGGAAGACGATTATGAAATTCTCCATGATCAATTTCAAGTTGATAAATCTTTTAGGTTTGATGTCGATGAAGACCCCTCAGATCAAGCTGTGCTTTATGCCATTTCATCGGAAGACCATCAACGTAAAGGAATTTTAGTGAACAGTTATGGCATTTATTCGGATCCCATTGCCAACGAAATGCTGGACAAGTTAAAGTAAGCGTGTATATTGTTCTGCTCAATATAAAGCAGAAAACTATAAGCATATGACCACCAACCGACTTGAAGCCTTTAGCGATGGCGTAATGGCCATTATCATCACCATTTTTGTATTGGAAATGGAAGTACCAGAAGGCGCTGATTTAGAAAGTTTAAACCACGTATTGCCTACATTCTTAACTTACGTGCTCAGTTTTGTCTATATCGGTATTTATTGGAACAATCACCATCATTTATGGCAAGCCGTTGAAAGGGTAAGTGGAAAAGTACTCTGGGCAAACCTCCACCTGTTGTTTTGGCTATCTCTACTCCCTTTCGCTACAGGCTGGATGGGGCAAAATCACTTTGCGGAAATACCAGTAGCGCTTTATGGCGTTGTTTTATTGATGGCTAGTGTAGCCTGGTATATATTAGGGCAAAAAGTGGTAAAAAATGAGGGCACCGAATCTAAAGTGGGTAAAGCGTATCAAAAAGATCGCAAAACCAAGTTATCAATGCTCATTTATACAACTGCCGTTGCTATTGCGTTTTTTCAACCTATAGTAAGCTGCGCCATTTACATTCTACTTGCTGCTGCTTGGTTTATTCCCGACAGAAGAATAGAAAAAGCCCTAGAAAATTAAGGCTTCAAAACAACTCACATTAAATACAGCTTTAAACAGTATGAAGAAAATAGTCGCGTTTGCAGGCAGTAATAGCAGTACATCCATCAATAAGCAATTAGTAGAATTTGCACTTACGTATTTCGAAGATTTTGAAATCATGTTATTGGATCTTAATGATTTTGAAATGCCTATGTTTTCGGTAGACCGAGAAAAAGAAAAAGGATATCCTGACACAACTTATAAGTTCAGAGCGGCAATGGAACAAGCCGATGCTATTATTTGCTCTTTGGCAGAACACAACAGAAACTATACAGCAGTATTCAAAAACACCATTGATTGGTGCAGCAGAATAGACATTAATATTTTTGGAGACAAACCTATGTTATTGATGAGCACTTCCCCAGGCGGATACGGTGCTGGAAATGCCATGAGCTCGGGAAAAATCCTCTTACCTCGCTGCGGTGCCGAAATCATCGAAACCTTTTCACTCCCTTCTTTCAATCAAAATTTCTCTGAGGGGAAGATCTCGAACGAAGTATTAAAAACTGAATTAGAAGAGAAAATTTCTGCCTTTAAAAACAAACTATAAGCCTGTAGCTTCAAAGCCTTGGTGTATAAAAATAATGAGAATGATTTAATTAGTTAGGATTCCTTACTATATTTGAGCCGACAATATTGTCATTCACAAAATTTTATCAAACCATGTCAAAATCAATTTTCTATCACGCTGGCTGCCCTGTATGTATTAGCGCAGAGCAAGACATTGTCGATCTCATTGGGAAATCGCAAGTAGAGATCGTTCATTTAGGTGAAGCCAAAAACAGAATAGACGAAGCTGAGAAAGCTGGAGTTAAATCAGTTCCAGCTTTACTTACTCCAAATGGCAATGTTCTACATCTCAATTTTGGAGCATCTATGGCCGATGTTAAAGGCTAAAATTTGATCTTTAAAGTTAGGAGTCCTTATTTAAAAATACTCCTAGCTTTATTTAACTCATCATAAAACACATACAAATGAAAATAGCAGTTTGGGACACCTATGTGAAACGTGCAGATGGAATGACCATGCACTTTGATATCCTTGTTGACAGTACTCTACAAGACGCTGAAAAAGTATTTCAATTTGGACAAGCTTATTTAGACACCAAGTCTTTTGACACAGAAAAATTAACTTCTAAGGAGTGTACTTTTTGCCATATAGAGTACCCAACAGATGCCTTAAAGCATGAAATAGAAACTGTAGGCTTTTCAATTTTAGAAATGGAAAATTGTGATGAGTAGCTTTCTCAACTAATTAGGATGACTAACTTTGTTGGTGTTACATAAATTGCCATGCCAGTCTTTCTATGAGTAAAGAGTTGAACCATAACATTGTTATTGCCCTTGAAAGAATTTCAGAAGCTTTTAAGACTTTACTATGGGACAAGGCCAAACTGTATGGGCTAAGCCCTATTCAAATTCAGGTGCTACTTTTTGTTGCACATCACAAATCAGAGCTTAGCAACGTAAGCCATTTAGCCAAAGAGTTCAACCTAACAAAACCGACCATCAGCGATGCCGTCAAAGCCCTAAGCAGTAAGGGCTATATTGAAAAAGAACCGTCATCTGTTGATAGCCGAAGCTATACCTTGCTTCTTTCGGCAGATGGGCAGGCACTTATTCAAGCCTTGGACAGTTATTCTCAACCGTTAGAAAGAATTCTAAGTCATCAAGAAGAACAGAACCTCAACACGCTTTACGCTACGCTAACTAAACTGATATTTCAACTTAATAAAAATGGTGTTTTGAGTGTTCAGAGAACATGCTTTGGTTGTAAGTTTTATAGCAAAACAGAAAGCAACCATTTTTGCACATTCCTCCAAAAAGAACTTATTGATACAGAAATTAGGCTAGATTGCCCTGAGTTCGAGTCAGTAGAGAACTAATACCCCTTTACCCCAGCCTCCACAGCAATGGGTAAATGATTTGGTTCGGGCACCATCGGACATTCGTATTTATCGCTATAAGCGCAATATGGATTATAGAGTTTATTAAAGTCGATAACCCAATCTGTTCCTTCAGGAATACCTTCATAGTGTAAATAACGCCCAGCATCATAAGTGCTTTCACCAGTAGTTGCATCTATCAAAGGAAGAAATACATAGGTTTTTTGCCCTGGAATGGTGAACCTCTGAATTTGGAGGTAAGCCTCTAAAGTATAAGGTTTACCTTTTAACTCGAAATGAAGAATTCCGATGCGCTTATACAACTGCGTTGTTCCTTTGCTAGTATTTAGCGGAAATGGCTTTGAATCTGGAGTAGGTTCAAATCTAGCTTGTACCCTATAATCTTCATCAATAGAAAAAAAATCATGCCCCTTGAATTCCTTTCGTTCTTGGGCTGTCAAAGGCGATTTACTTGGGTTTAGAAACTCTGCGTTTTGCTCTTTTCGATACGCTTGAATTTCTTCAATGTAACTCACATTTTGAGCATTTATAGGTTCAAATGAAAACAAACACAAAAGAATAACAGACAGGAATAGGAAACGCATAAGCTTAGATTTCAATCAATACCACCCTCCCAAAATTGATACCAGAGTAGTTTTACGCTAAGGTAAACAAACATTCAGAATTACGTTTACGCAATTATACTTGTTTAATCCCCCACGGAGCAACGCTGAATAAAAAATTAAGAATGAATATGCTAAACAGATTGAATGGCCGCCCAATTGAGCAACTTTGCCTCTAAAAATTTCTTTTCCGTATTATTCTGTGCTTGGTTTATAGCCTTTTTTAGATGAAAAATAGCCTTCTCAAAATTTCCAACTTCGGCATACAGTTCAGCTTTTAAGGCTTGGAAAGATTGAACTTCTGAAAATTCACTTTCAATATCAGTCATGGCGTCTAAGGCCTTTTGAGCACCAAGCACTTTACTCATCACAAACACCCTGCTCATTTTCACTACGGGCGAAGGTTTCAGTTTTACTAACCCATCATACAGTTTAAAAATCACTTTCCAGTTGGTCTTTTCATAACTGGCCGCAACGGTATAATAGCTTGCAATTGCTGCTTCTAATTGATAAACAGAAGTATTTTCTGCTTTGCTGGATTCTTGCATAAACTTCCAGCCCCATTGAATATAATCGTCTCGGTACAGAGTTCGGTCTTGATGTTCTAATGTCAACAAGGATCCATCTTTCCCTATTCTAGCCGGAAACCGCGCTGCTTTAAAAAGCATCATGGCAATCAAGGCATTCAGTTCGCTGGTATGGCAATCTTTGGCATTGGTAAGGATAAAAGCCAATCGAATGGCCTCTTCACATAGCTCATAACGAATCAACTCATCACCCTCTGTAGCTTTATAGCCTTCATTAAACAAAAGATAAATTACTTGAAGGACTACTTCAAGTCTTTCATTTATGGCATCTCCTTCTGGAACTGAAAGTTCTCCTACTTCTGCCTTAAATTTCTGTTTGGCTCTAGTAATGGCCTTCTTGGCTGCATCCTCCTTCTTTAAAAGTGCTCTGGCAATTTCCTTCACACTGAGCCCGCAAAGTAGCTTTAAACTCAGCATCAATTGTTCTTGAAGTTTAATGGAAGGGTGACAGCAGGCGAAAATCATTCTCAACTGACCATCAACCAATTCTCCTTCTTCGAGCTCAAACTCAGAAGTAGCTTCCTCCTCACTTTCATTATGCGCCCCGTAAGCCACAGACTTATTCTGCCTTCTGAGTTGGTCGATCAACTGATTGTTTGCTACCCGATACAGCCATGCTGAAGGGTTTTCTGGCACAGGCTGAGAATTCCATAATTTGGCTGCTTTTAGTAGTGATTCCTGAACAGCATCTTCAATCTGATCAATCAAAGCCGATGAATATCGATTAGTGAAAAGCGACACCATTTTTGTATACTCTTGCCGAAAAAGGTGATCGAGTGTATTGTTGATTTCGGGCTTTGACATTGATGCAAAATAACGAAAAAAGCCATCCGTCAGACGACAGATGGCTTCTTGTTGAATTCTAATTGGTATATATGAAATTACTTAATCGCGAATTCGGAGTCTTGGATTCCTGTATTCACTTCTACTTTCATATCGGCTTCAATTGTTCCAAGACCTGGAATGGCCAGTTTAATTTTTTTAGGAAATTTAATACCTCCAACTTCCTGATATTCCATTATTTCTTGAGTTCCAGCAATAGATTCTTCTTTCACCACTAAACCTGTTTCTTTGCTAAAATACTTTTTGCTAGTTGCGCCAGAAGGTGATTTGATTGTCATCACATAGGTTTCTTTACCGTTTACGGTTTCTAGCCCAGTCATTTCTAAATTGTAGCCCGCCTTGAAATAAAATAATTCAGGGAACATAATTGCACCTTCCTTCATTCCGTCTAATTGCGGACCAGCAGGTATTTCTTGAGTTTGTCCTTGAACGGTAACCTTTACTTCTCCATTATTTACAATAGATTCCTGAAGGGTCATTCCACTAATTCCGGTAGATTGCTTGCTCATTGTATTACCTTTCTGCATTGTGGTAATTGTTAAAGTTTGCCCCTGAACAGAGGTAGTAATTACAGCCTTTACATCTTTAACGGACTCAAGTTTTTCAGCTCCTCCAATGGCTTCTACATACTTATCAATGATAGCCTTCGCATCTACCGATCCAACTGCGGCCTTCTGAGCTTCAGGGTCGACTACATTACCGTCAACATCGTAATAGGTAATTGGGCCAAACTGCTTCAATTTTGGAGCAATTTCTTCTGCTTTTCCTACCACAATAACATTGGCTTTATCAGGGCGAATATATTTCATTGCTACTTCTTGAATATCCTTGGCCGTGATAGCATCCAAACGTTTCAGGTAAGTTGCATAGTAATCTTCGGGAAGGTTATTCAGCTGAGTATTCAAAGCAAATTGAGCAACAGTACTTCTACTTTCTAAAGACCTTGCAAATGAACCTCTCAAGGAGTTTTTAGCTAAATCCAATTCTTCTTGGGTCACCAATTCAGTACGAATACGGTTCATTTCATTAAAGAATTCAACCAAAGCGCTGTCAGTCACTTCATTTCTAACGCTTGCATTGGCAGAGAAAGTAGCACTATATCTGCTAGAACCAATACTCGAGTAAGCACCATAGGTATAGCCTTTGTCTTCTCTTAAATTTGTAAACAAACGTGCAGATGCACTTCCGCCTAGTATCTGGTTAAGCACGCTCAACTTCGTTACATCGGTAGTCCCAGGCTTATTGTCAATTGGATAAGTAATGTTAATCACCGATTGCACCGCAGAAGCTTTATTTACAATATTAACGTTGGTTTTTGTTACTGAAGCGGGTTGTACAAAATTCTCAGGAGTGAAGTCACCTTCTTTCCAGTCAGAGAAATACTTCTTCGCAAGCTTCTGAGCATCCTTCTTTGATATATCACCCACAACCACCAAATAAGCAATATTAGGTTTGAAATACTTTTTGTAGTGATTTCGAACATCTTCAATAGTAATGTTGGCTACAGTTTCCTCTGTAGTCATTTCACCATATGTGTGCTCTTTGCCGTAGTTCACAATTGAACTAATGATACTAGAAATTGAATTTGGATCATCTTTAGCAGAAGCCAAACCCGTTATGGTTTGTTTCTTTACTTTCTCTAACTCATCTTCAGGAAAAGCTGGATTGTAAAGAATATCCGTCATTAATTTCAATACATCTTCTTTGTATTTAGAAAGTGAAAAAGCCGACATAGAAGTGGCTCCAGCATTTACGCTAGCTCCCATAAAGTCAATTTCTTCATCTAACACCTCTTTACTTTTAGAGGTTGTTCCCGCTCTCATCACTTGACCAAACATTCCTGCTAAGCCAGATTTATCTCCCTCGGTAATTGGTCCTGTGTTTAGCGAAAGCGTCCAAGCAACGGTAGGGAGCTTGTCGTTCTCCACCACAATTACCTTAAGTCCATTTTTCAATGTAAAGCTCTCGTAGTCTCCAATCTTAATTTCTCTTGCGGCTGCAGGTTCTGGTCTTTTCGACCTATCTACTTGGGCGAATGTGTTGACAGAGATCAACGCAAGTGCCATAATTAATAGCTTCTTCATTCTCTATTCCCTCCTTCTTTTTTGATTTTTGATTCCTCGGGTTTTTCTTGTTCAGATTTTGGTCGGTAGGTTAACACTACTTTATTTTCTGGTACAAGATATTTTTTAGCTACACGCTGTAAATCTTCTCTAGTCACCTTTTTATAGCGCTCTATTTCTGTATTGATTAAATCAGTATTTCCGAAATACACATGGTAATTGGCCAAACTCTCTGCAATTGACTGTACAGAACCGTATCCAGAAATAAAATTGTTTTCCACTTGATTTTTCACTTTTTGAAACTCTCTTTCTGGAATCAGTTCGCTCTTAGTCTGCTCGATCATGGCATCAACTTCGGCTTCCAAATCTTCAATGGCAACTCCTTGGTTTGGAATGGCAAAATTGATAAACAAGCCTCCACTTTCAAGACCTAAGGGAATAGACTGAACAGCCAAAGCCATACCTTTATTATCTACAATTTCTTTCTGGAATCTTGAACTCTGCCCGCCAGAAAGTAATGTGGTAAGCATTTGAAGCGCATAATAATCTTCTGTTCCTTGTGCTGGCATTCGGTAGCCCTGCACCAAAGCGGGTACTTGAATATTATCGAACACGGTCTCCTCTACTGTGCCTTCTAATTTTGGAGCTGTAATTTTAGGTCTAGGAATTTTTCTCGTTCCCTTCTTAATTTCTCCAAAGTATTTTTCTATCAACTTCTTTGCCTCAGCTATATCAATATCGCCAGCAATTGAAAGTGTAGCGTTATTCGGCACATAAAACGTTTCATAGAAGTCTACAAAATCTTGATCGGTGGCGGCATCGATATCTTCAAATGAGCCAATTGGCGCCCATTCATAGTTTGTGCCTCGATAAGCATTTTTAAGCATTACAGAAATCACAGAGCCGTAAGGTTGATTGTCTACTCTAAGTCGTTTTTCCTCTTTAACAACTTCCTTTTGTGTAGCAATTCCAGCAGAATCAATCTTTGCATGAAGCATTCTTTCAGACTCCATATACAAGCCAAGCTCTAACTGGTTTGAGGGTAAGGTTTCGAAATAATACGTTCTATCGTTCGATGTATTTGCGTTTAAACTTCCTCCGGCCGCTTCAATAATTTTAAAGTATTCTCCTCTTTTAAGGTTAGGCGAACCTTCAAACATTAAGTGTTCAAAGAAGTGAGCAAAGCCAGTTCTTCCTTTGGGCTCATTTTTAGAGCCTACATGATAAAGTACTGATACAGTAACGATAGGGGTGGAATTATCTTGATGAAGAATTACATGAAGTCCATTGTCCATGTCATACTCTTCAAATTCGATATTTTGGGCTTGAGACACATAAGTAGCCACTGCACAAAACACCAGAATCAGACTGATTTTTCTAAGCATAAGTATATAGGGTTTGTTTTGACTTCAAATTAAGCCAAAATATTTCTGTTCTTCTAATGCGAATGGCCAGCGGAAAGATATTCCGCTGGATGGGGAGTAAAAAGGGTGGGTTATTTTAAGCGCCTTAAAACTTCATGTACCTCTGGAGTTTTTAATCTTGGGCCATATTGGCTCACTATTCTTGAACTGGCCAAACTGGCTAATTTTCCGGCTTCAGCATACGACATTCCGTTGGTAATACCGTACAGAAAAGCCCCAGCGTACATATCTCCTGCTCCATTGGTATCGATGGCTTTTACATCATATGCTTCTATATCGATAAAAGTATCGCCATCGAAAATCATGGCTCCGTTTTTCCCTTGAGTAATCACAAACCTTCTGGCGTCTTTCTTCATGGCCTGACGGGCTTCTTCTAGGTTGTCTTTGCCAGTGTAAGTTTTGGCTTCTTCTTCGTTGCAGAAAATCAAATCTACCGAAGCACCAATTACTTCAGTAAACTGGGCTTTGAAAAATTTGGCGATAGAAGGGTCTGAAAGTGTAATCGAGGTTTTTACACGGTAATCTTCGGCTATTTTCTTGGCCTTCATCATGGCCTCTACTCCATTTGGAGAAGTGGTCAGATAACCTTCAAGGTAAATATATTGTGAATCTTTAATGGCATTTTCGTCCAGTTCTTTTACCGAAAAATTCGATGTAGCCCCCAAGAAAGTATTCATGGTTCTGTCGGCATCTGGCGTAATCATTACCAAACATTTTCCTGTAACTCCATCTTCTCTTTCTTGCTTGTCGAGGTTGGTATCTACGCCTGCCTCACGCATATCTTTCATGTAGAAATCACCAAATTCATCGTTGGCCACTTTGCATGAATAGAACGATTTTCCTCCAAACTGACTGATGGCAATCATAGAATTAGCCGCAGACCCTCCCGATTTACGTACTGTATCGGTTTGCATCATTGAGTTAATCAATCTGAACTGAGTTTCTTCGTCTACTAAGGTCATTAAGCCTTTTTCAACCTTATGTTCGGTTAAGAATTGTTCATCAATCTTGAACTCAAGGTCAACCAAGGCATTTCCAATGCCATATACATCGTACTTCTTTTTCATATACTATTATTATATAAAGGAAGCTCTTTTAAACTCCTTCGTTTCGTCAAATAATTTTCGGTAGGTAATGTGCGTTTTTGCAATTTCGGCACCGATTTGTTCTGCCACGCGCATCATTTTTGGATTGAAATCACCAATCCAGTTCATTTCTATATTTTCGTACTGAAACCCTTTTTTCCAAGCTAAGGTTTTTACAAATGAAACCACCAAACCTCCTTCAACGCCTTTCCGCTGATGGGTTGGTACTACTCCAAATACAATCCCCAAAGCCTTTTTGCATACACCTGTTTTGAGCATATACATGAACTTAATTTTCGACCATAAATTCCATTGGCCATTTAGGTGTTTATAAAGCTGGTTCAATTCTGGAATGGAAATGAAAAAAGCGACAGGTTCTCCTTTATAAAAAGCAAACCATACAATTTTAACATCAGTAATTGGTTTTAGCTGCTTAAAGATATTGTGTGCTTGCGCCTCGGTCATGGGTTTTACTCCATTGTGACCTGTCCAAGCTTCATTATAAACCTTTAAGAAGTACTTGTGAGCAATTTTGAATTCATCCTTTCTAATATGTCTGAATTCGTAGTCGGGGTTATCTAGGCTACTTTGAGCCTTTGCGTAAAAACGATCGTCAAGTTCTACTTGGCTGCCCACCGGTCGTTTGTAGGTAAACTGTTTGAAGTATTCTTTAAAACCGTAAGCCTCGAAAAGATCTTTGTAGTAGAGGAAATTATACGGCATTTGATAGTTAGGCTCTGAAAACCCATCGACTAAAAGACCCCACCAATTGTTACGGTCGCCAAAATTGATTGGCCCATCCATGGCTTCCATTCCTCGTTCTTCAAGCCATTTTTTGCCTGCATCAAAAAGCATAAATGCCGCAGCTTGATCATCGATGCATTCAAAAAAGCCAATTCCACCTGTAGGCTGCTCTTGTGCTTCGGCTACCTTTTTGATAATGAACGCTGCCAGCCTGCCAATGACTTCTCCTTTATCATTCTTTAAAATCCAGCGAATGGCTTCACCATTTCTATAGTTTTTGTTTTTACTGGGGTCGAAAACGGCCTTGATGTCCTTATCAAGAGGTCTAATCCAGTTTTTTTCATTTCTATAAAGCCTTACAGGCAATTGAATGAATTCTTTTTCGGAATGGCTGTCGGTAACTTCAAATAGTTGCATGTACGAAATTGGGCAGCCCAAAAATAATTAGATATACCCAACATCAAAATGTTATGCGCAGGCTTTTGATAAGAATGTGATCGAAGGCAAATCTCTGTGTTAAAAATTAGGTTCCTTTATTGTCCAGCCCTTTCGCTCTATCAGGGTAATCGGTAATAATTCCGTCTACGCCATCTGCCACCAATTGCTCCATATCTTTTCGGTCATTCACGGTCCAAGGAATTACTTTCATTCCCTTTTCATGAATCAAATCAATGTCTTCTTTCTTCAAGAGAATATAATATGGGCTGTAAACTTCTGGAATAAACCCTAGTGCTTCCAGATTGACCTCCACTCCTTTTGCGTTTTCTACCAAAGCCACCAAACGAACCTCTGGGTTCGACTTATGTAAATGCTTGAGCACATTAAAATCGAATGATTGAATGGTAAAGCGATCGTTGGTAAGCCTTTCTCTAATTACACTTAAAACTAACTCAGAAAACTCATCTACTTCTGGTTGACTGACATTATATTCACTTTCTAGGCTCTTGATTTCAATATTATAGCTCACTTTGGGTTTCTTATTTTCCCTTAAGTGATCTTCTACCATTGAAATTACATCGGCCAATAAAGGTTTTGCGGTTTCAGTTTTCACTTGTTCTGGAAAACGAGCATTTCCTCTCGATCCGCAATCATAGCCCACTACTTCTGCGTAATCCATCTCATAAATATTCAGCTTTGGTTCTTCTTCCTTAGTAACGGGTTCTCCATTGGGTTTATCGCAAATTGAAGAAAGCATATATGGGTCGTGCGAAACCACTACTTGTTTGTCTTTGGTAATCACCACATCCAGTTCTAAAGTAGTTACCCCTTCGTCTAAAGCCCGCATAAATGCTGGAATAGAATTTTCAGGCATTAAGCCTCTAGCGCCCCTGTGCCCTTGAATATCGAGAGGTTCTTGAACTTTAGCACAACCTAAGACAACACAAAAAAGAAGTAATACAGAAGTTTTCATAAATAGAATTTGAATCAAATTACGCAAAGGAAATTAAAAATGAGATTCTGAAACGGACAAGGTAGTAAAACGCCCTGCTTATAATAAAAAAACAGGGCGCTTCAAATTTATTTTCCCCAATCTACTTTATGAGTATCGATTAAAACATTTTCTAAGCCTCGCATTTCAAAAGTCACTTGAGGTTTAGTTTTTGACCAGTCGATTTTAATGAGCCCAAAGCTCTTTTTATCTACCAGTTTACTCACTCTAAATCCGTTGGGTTCAGTTGTATTTCCTTCCGAACTATGGGTTAAACCACTTGAGGTGAAATCATAAAATGCACCATAGCCAGGAATCACTGTTTTTGAAATTTCCGAAATATGGCGATCTCCGCTTAGATAGAAAGTATTTTTTGGCTGAACAGTACCGATAAGCTTCAATAGCCTTTGCTTTGCCTTCGGGAAATTATTCCACTTTTCGTAAGGGTGCTCCTCTGGTAATAATTGTATTCCTCCTGCCAAAATATGAATATCGGCATCGCTATTGGTCAGTTCATTTTCAAGCCATTTCCATTGGTCTTCACCTAAAATATCTCCTTCTAAGTTTGGTACATACTTTCTGTCAACACGGTTCAATTCATCTCTGAAATAACGCGCATCTAAAAGCATAATTTTTACTTTTTTACCTTCTACTCCATATTCGTACGATTGGTAGCCACCTTCCCTTTTCCAAGCTGGGTTATTACGCTCTACATCTAAAAATTCAAACATTAGGTCGCGGCTTTCTTTCCGTTTCACAAACTCTTTACCGCCATCGTTCACCCCATAATCATGGTCGTCCCAAATGCCAATAATATCCATCTGCTTCAGCATCTTCTGATAGTCAGCATTTGATTTTTGTACTTCATACTTTTCTTTCAAGAGTGCCATATCTTGGGTATCACCATAGATATTATCGCCTAACCAAATCCATAGGTCGGGGTTATTTTTTAGCACTTCGGGCCATAAATACTGTGGCGCCTCTTGGCGACTGCACGAACCGATAGCAATAGTGGTTAATACTTTAGTTCGGCTGGCATCTTGGGCAAAACCATTGATGGTCAGGAACAAAGCAATTGCAGTTAATTTTAAGCTTGTTAGTTTAGTTTTCATGCTGTAAAACTTCATTTTTTACTTAGCAGAAATTGAAAATCATTATTAATAAATTGTTACAATTGAATCACAAATCGTTAATTTTCGATGCATAAAACCTTTAACCCATGAGAAAGAAAATCTTATTATTGATGTGCCTCTTTCCGCTCATGAGCTTTGCCCAACAAAATTGGGGAGCAAAATTCGAACAGCTAGGCACAACCCTCCCTACACCTAACGAATACCGCACTGGGTCGGGAGAACCTGGGCCAGCCTATTGGCAGCAAAAAGCCGATTATAAAATCGCTGTAACATTAGACGACAAAAACCAGAAAATCTCTGGTTCTGAAACGGTAACCTACACGAACAATTCACCTTCGACTTTAAAATACATTTGGGTTCAGCTAGACCAAAATGTGAGAAAAGCTGACAATACCGGAGCGCTCACCAACGGCTTTGGGCAGCTAAGAGACAATACGTCTAGCTTGGGCACTAGTAGAGCTGCCTCTATGATTGACGCGGGTTTTGATGGCGGTTTCAAACTAGAAAAAGTAACCGATACCAATGGTAAGCCATTGACATATTTAATCAATGACACCATGATGAAAATCACCTTACCTACGCCATTAAAAACTGGCGAATCATTTAGTTTTAAGACTGCTTGGTGGTATAACATAAATGATAGAGCTCAGCTTGGTGGCCGGTCTGGCTACGAACATTTTGTGGAAGACGACAACTATTTATACACCATTGCTCAGTTCTACCCAAGAATGGCAGTGTATGACGATGTTAATGGATGGCAACACAAGCAATTTTTAGGTTCGGGAGAATTTGCGCTTACTTTTGGCGATTTCGAGGTATCTATCACAGTTCCTTCCGACCACATTGTAGCAGCTACGGGTACTTTACAAAACCCCTCTGATGTATTGACAAAAACAGAATTACAGCGTTTTGAACAAGCCAAAAAGAGTTTTGACAAACCTGTAATCATTACCACGCAAAAAGAAGCGGAAGCCAAGGAAAAGAAAAGAGCTTCTACCCAATCTACTTGGACCTTCAAAGCAGAAAATGTAAGAGATTTTGCTTTTGCCAGCTCTAGAAAATTCATCTGGGATGCCCAAGCTGTTAAACTGAAAAATAATACGCCTTTGGCGATGTCTTACTACCCTAAAGAAGGAAACCCGCTTTGGGAAAAAGAATCGACTAAAGCAGTTGTAAATACCTTGATTTCATATTCCGACATGTCCATTGAATACCCCTACCCAAAAGCCATTTCGGTACATGCAGCTAGCATTGGTATGGAGTATCCTATGATTTGCTTCAACTTTGGTCGTCCACGACCTGATGGAACCTATGATGACTTCATCACTACAAATATGGTTTCTGTAATTGTTCACGAGGTAGGACACAACTTCTTCCCTATGATTGTAAATTCAGACGAAAGACAATGGGCTTGGATGGATGAAGGATTAAACTCTTTCTTGGAATATAGAACTATGCATGAATACTATGATTACTTACCATACACCTCTAATTCTCCGGCTGCTATTGTACCTTATATGAAAGGTAGTAAGGATTTCATGCGCCCTATTATGACCAACCCTGAGCAGTCGCTTCAATTGGGGCCAGAGGCATATTCAAAGCCTTCTGCTGCCTTGGTAGTGTTAAGAGAAACTGTAATGGGACCAGAGTTATTCGATGCCGCTTTCAAAGAATATTCCGAACGATGGGCCTTCAAGCATCCAAAACCCGCTGACTTTTTCCGTACTATGGAAGATGCCTCTGGGGTAGACTTGGACTGGTTCTGGAAAGGCTGGTTCTACACTACAGACAATGTAGAAGTAGATGTAAGCGATGTAAAATGGTTCAAAATCAAAGGTGAAAACCAACAGATTGAAAAAACAGTGAATGCGCAAGCTGGAACATTGGGCAACGAGCAAAATGCCGACAACCCTTTCTATGCTAAACCTCAAGAAATTGAACTGACCGACAGCCGCGTGAGAGGCGAATACCGAAGCGAGATTCCGAACGATGCCATCAGAAAACGATTAGCAGGAAAAAACTTATACCAAGTAACCTTTAAAAACACAGGAGGATTAATTACTCCATTGGTAATTGAGTGGACATACAAAGACGGCACTAAAGAAATCGAGAAAATTCCTGCAGAAATCTGGAGACTTAGCGAAAGCCAAGTGTCTCATATTTTTGCTAAAGACAAAGAAGTGGCCAGTATTATGTTTGATCCGAACAAGGAGTTAGCCGATGTAAACACGGAAAATAATTCCTTCCCAAGAAAGAACACCCAAAGTGCTTTTGATAAAGCCAAAGAAAAAGGAGGAAACTAGTTTTCCTGCTCAGAACAGCTAAACTAAACCCCGAGGCCTCTAGCTTCGGGGTTTGCTTTTTAAAATGAAGAGTGATATTTTTTTTCGGCTTGAGAAAGAGCAAAAACCCGAAATGTATACGCAGATCAAGTAGGCGTACTAACTTTGCCGCCAAGTATTGGCTTAACCCACTTTAATGCTTATTCCCTTTAGTGTCTGCCAGCCTTCTTTATCGGTAAGGCGGATTAAGAAATGATAATCGCCTGAATCCACATCCGAGGGTATTGTAATTTCTCCAGTAGCTTCATACGTTTGTAGACCGTCTGGAATCGAGTACGTCTTGATAAAAAGTAATGCATTTACTGGTGTTTTCTTATTCTCAAGATTACATGATGCTACCTCTGTACTATGGCTATGGTGATCAAAGTTATGGTGTATATCAAGACTATAGCCTCCCAATTCCCTATTATCTTTAAAAGTTAATTTAAAGGTATGAGTTTGTCCTATTGACAGAACGCTACATTGATTGGGAAAAGAGTCCTGAAACAAAATAATCTCAGGATATTCAGTGTCAATTGTCGGTGAGTCATCATCCGAACAAGCTGAAATAAAGAGAATCCCAAGTATTGCTATAAGGTGCTTTTTCATTTTTATGTTTGGTGTTTTTAAAAACCAAGACGCTACATAGTGAATATGTGAACATCTTGGTTAAGACAATTAGAGTTTTTTATTAACTGTAATCTTATCAATCATCGATAACTACAGTAAAAATAGCTTCTTCTATAGAAAAGGTTCATATAATAAGTCGTGTTTTCGTAAATCATCCCTATAATAAACTCCTGTTTACCAGTCAATTACTACTTAACAAACTTTCTAGTAAGGCCTAATCTGCTTTTAACTAGTATGCTAAAATCCTTCTATTGCAACCTCTATATAATGAAACAAATTCATGTTATGAGTGGTGTTTTCGTAAATAAAGCCGACATAATAGGTACCCGATTCCCATGCTTTAATTCCTGAAATATCAATAGGGTTCGGCAAGTTATTGTCAACTGAAGCACCTATAGGAAGCACTGAAATATTAGGGAAATTAGGACGCAAATAATCAAAATTTGTCCATCTATCTTTTTGCTCCATATTGGTATGCTCGAAAACGTCTAGAACTATAGCCTTAGTAAAATCAATGCTACTAATAGATTCTGGTCTATGATTATGTTTTTTATTAATTAATAATATATATATTTTTCCATCATCCTTTAAACTACTAATAGTTGCTACTGCAGAAAGTGTCTCTTCCTTATCAATATTAACGTTATAGTTACCATACTCTTGAGTTATTGGATCGCGATACCCTCCTCGAGAATGAATATACAAGACCCTAAAACTATCGCCACGTGCTGAAACAGAAAATTCTTGAATCTGAGGATCGACTGGTAAGTTTTCGGCTTTATAAATAGTGATATTTCTTTTTTCCTCTAGTATTGCCCCATTCTCATCTACTACCTTAATTACAAAATCATAATATCCCTCTACAGCATCCTCAGGTATATCGAAATGCTTATGCACAGTTGCGTTTTTTAGCCCTTTGTATTCATCCCAAGTCACACCAAAACTCCAAAATTTCTCATAGGTTTCTGCATCAACAGGAACTATATAAACATGTACCAAATCAATCTTACTGCCTGCAAGAACTTCTACATTCAAATGAAAATCACGCCCCATCACGCCAATTTCATTGTTGTTCAAACCAACTTCTACATTATCAACAGTAGGTAATACTAGTTCTGGATCGTCATTTTCACAGGAAAAAAATACTGATAAAATGAACCCTGATAGCAGAAGAAACCTCAAGCTCTTTGGGTTAAGTAATTTAAGCGATGAACTCTTCATAAATTTCATGATTTTAGTTTTATTGGTTTTATGTTTGATTAGTGTTTTTCATACTTGAATTGCGCCATGCATATCAGTAGTTAAAGAGACAGACTTACAGACAGAATGAAGTTTCTTCCCATTTCAGGAAGGTTGATGAGCCTATAGAAACTAGTATGATTCATATAGTGCGTGTTCATAACATTTTGTACTTGAAAGTTGAGTTGTAGTTCTTGCTTATAAAGCTCTAAATTCGTTCCTGCCCTAAAATTAAAAACCTGATAACCAAATGTTTTCTTCTCAGGAGGCACAATATTGTTTTGCTTCCCTACAATTCTATAGTCCAATGAGAAATAGGGAGCCTTGAAAGTTTTATTCAGAATTGGAGACCATGTGAAGTTTAGTAATGCTGATGGCGGTGGGGAAAAAGGCAAAGTAAAGCCCTTTTTGTCTCCCGATAATTGTTGAGAAAACACGTATTCACCGAAAAGCTCGGTACTAACCTCTTCTGTGAGGTTAAGACTCAACTTTACTTCTCCCCCATACCGAATCACTTTGCTCTGAGAATACTCAAACACCTGATTTCCAGCCCCATAATAATAATCATGATCTGGTGTAGGATTTAAGAATATATAGTTTGGAAAATAATTCAAAAAGGGACTTACCTGAATAGACCAATCGGATTTCAGCCAATTGATACCCAAATCGAGTTGGTAGGACTGTTCGGGCGATAGGTCAGGGTTTCCTTTTTCATAACTGAAATAATGATAGTTTACTCCGTTAGCGGCCAGCTCCTTTGCGATCGGCATCCGAAATCCCTTACCAAAATTAATCTTAAGCAGTAGGTTTTCCATGTTATAATTGAGTCCGAGAGACCATGCCAGATTACTAAATTCGCGTACCATGTCCTTCGCTCGCTGTACTCTCTGTGACACCTCCTCACCTTCCGAGTTCGTCACCACCGAGTCAAACCAGTCCAAATATTCATTTATACTAATTCTGCCATAATCATATCGCAATGCAGCACTAACCAAAAGTCGTTTGTTCAGATCAATTTCGTCATGCACAAACACCCCGTTCGTCAATTGCTTGTATGCGGGCACCAAAAAACCCCAGCCATCGATAGTGTTATCCTGATGTTCTAAGCTGACGCCCAGGTTAATCGTATGATTAAGAAGGCTGATTTGATCCCTTAGATTCAAGGTATAAGTTGACTTGTTAAACTCTCGCTCTAGATTAGAAGGAATAGCTGATTCGGCAGGATAGTTTGCTGGCATAAACCCATGATTGACATAGGGGCTGAATTCTTGCCGAAAATTATGCTGATACCCCAAGTCGGCCTCAAGTTTGTGATTGCCTGTCTCGTATACGCTTCGGTTAATCACTTTATAATGATTAACTTGCTGACGAGGCATTTGAATATCACGATTTGAATTATCATGGAGTTCAGTATCCACTCTCCTCGGCTCAAGCCCATGGGCATTAGCAAAAAAACCACTCTTGTTATAGACATGGCTCAGGTAGATTGTATTTTTAAACTTTCTCACAACATAACCAGCCTCCAAATTTAACCCCGACTCTTTACCCGCAGAGTTACGCAAGTAGTTATCATCTAAATTCACTGCATAATCATATACATAAACTACGTCCGTGGGAACGCGGTAATCGCCATAGCGTTGGTAAGAGTAACGAGCTCCGAAAAAAAGTTCTTGCTTACGTCCAAACAGATTAAGTGAAGTGCCTATCAATCCATTGTTTGATTTACCAATAAGGTTGAGGCTACCTCCTAATGAATTGATTTCTGATGGAGGAGCTGGTGGTAGTACATTAATTGCTCCACCAATAGCATCGGAACCATAGGCAAATGAGGCCGGCCCTTTCAGTAACTCCACCTCGCCTGTTGCAAACTGATCCAGTTCTAAACCGTGGTCTGCCCCCCATTGTTGACCCTCGTGTTTAACGCCCTTATCCAACACTACCACCCTGTTAAATCCAAGACCACGTATAAGTGGCTTTGATTGACCCGAACCTATGCCGATTGTACTTATGCCAGGAAGCCTCTCAAGGGATTGCATCAGGCTTCCTCCTAGATTCTGGCGAATAAACTCGGTATTCACAATCTCTAAGTCAAGTGAAGACTCCCTTTTTCTTGTTGTCAAGTAACTATCGCCCAGAATTACTACATCATCAAGCGTTTTAAGGTCTGGTGTCAGTTTGATAGTTAGATCTTGGGGTTCATTAACTATTAATGATATAGAATTCACTTGATGCTTATACCCCACGAATGCAATCCTCAAGACATGTTCACCAAAAGGTATTCCAGAGAAGAAAAACTGACCTTTAGACCCTGTTTGGGTGATCAGGCTATCTGGGCTTATGACCACAGAAGCACCTACTAATGGATTGTCATTTTCATCCAACACAAGTCCTTTAACCTGTCCTGTTTGACCAAAACCTACAGAAAGCATAAGGAACTGGAATACCAACAATACCAGTTTTCTTCGAAAAAAAAGACATAATTGCAACATCGATGCAAACATAGCCACTTACTACGCTAAATGCAACAATGATGCATAAACAACGTGTTAATATTTGCACCTAAATTCCAATGAAACAGCTGCATGTTTTTCTAACATAAAGACTAGCCTCATGTTTAAAAAAACCGAATAAAGCTTCACGACTATCGGCTATCAATTTTCCACTTATTCTCAAAGTACATTACAACCAAAAAACAAGCAGATTCCCCTTTCGTAAAAAGGAACTAACCTTTTGCCAAACACTTGAGTTTAGGAAAGCGGTTACTTTTTTATTAGCGTTTTGGAAGAAAAAACATTTGAACTGAAGGCACAACCAGCACATAAAATAGCCGTGCCATTATTCTTACTTACTGCCCTGTGCTACTTTACACCCCTAGCATATTTCTACTTTAGCTGTTGCGAAACCGACAGTACTTTTCTTTGGTTTGGTGGATTTTATTTAGCACTCGGCCTTATATATTTGGTTAGAAATTACACCCGCTAAAATTCCCATTTTATTACATTTCATAATCGTATAAATTATTATAATTGCAGCTTAATCGGGGTATGGCGCAGTCCGGTAGCGTGCTCGTCTGGGGGGCGAGAGGTCGTGGGTTCAAATCCCGCTACCCCGAATTAATTAAGAAAAGCGGGTTCACTCCGAAACCTCGGAGCCGCTACCCCGACTTAATTAAGAAAAGTGGGTTCACTCCGAAATCTCGGAGCCGCTACCCGACTCAATTAGGAGAAAGTAGGATCACTCCGAAATCTCGGAGCCACTAACCCGACTTAATTAGAGGAAAGTAGGTTCACTTTAAAGTTTCAGAATAGCTAAGTCGACTTAACTCAAAAAAGAGCAAGTTTACCCAACATTCAGAAAAGGCTTTTAGGCTTTCTACGCATAGTGAAGAATTAATCTCTGTTAGTTTTTAGCCTCTTGCGCGCGAGTGCAAAAAAGTATAACTATCTTATCACTCATTTTTTTGAGGAAATACTTCGCAATAGACCGAGCATGAGAATTAAGAAACTTAGAGGGCACCATCGTATATGGAAAGACATTGAGACTTGGAAGAACGAAAATCTTAAACTCGATATTGAATCCTTAAAAAGCAGTCAGCGCGATCATACAAAAATTTGGGTCAGCCCCTATTGCGACTATTCCTTGTTGAATAGCGAATACCCTCAACCTAAAGGCAAAACCCGCCAAAAAATACTTGCTGGTTTGATCGAAATCTATACTGAATGGAAAAAGCAGCTGGACACTCTAGGAGAACCTTATTACCTCAAAATATGGCTTATCGACCCGTATTTTGCCAACTCTCAGGTGGTCTGTGCAATTGGTGATTTCCTCCATTTCTATGACGGTACATTCTTTAAACCCAATCAAGAATACACAGCACGGGCTGATCGTCAAATCAAAAACCTTCCTGATGGCTTTAATTGGGAATGCCGCCTAGACGAAATGCATTTGAGCAGTAATGATCTAGGCAAACCTGAAGACTATTACGATGAAGTAGATTTCTTAACAGAGAAAAAAGCCTTTGAAAAACAATTAAAAAAGCATCACCGAAAAACAGTTAGTAAATCAGAAGACGGTGAAGTAACAGAGTATTACTCTTTCAAAGTAGGACATGCTTGGTTGGGGAGTAAGGACTAACCTAGTAAAACCACTTCTTTTACCTTCTCAAAAACCAGTTTCTTAAAGTATAGCCTATAGATTTAAAAGTTTATTGAAAAATAAACCCAACACTAATCTCTCATTATCAGACTGTTAAATAGACCATTTCAAAATATTCAAATATTTTTATTTTAATGTTGAAACTTTGATGTTACAACATTAGTTAGCTATTTGAATTTGAAAAACACTAAAACAAAAAATACAATGAGAAAATTTGAAGTACCAACAAGAGAACAAGTAGCTCCAGCAGCACAAGCCATTTTTGATGGCGTAAAACAGAAAATAGGAATGGTGCCTAACATTTATGCCACCATAGGCTATTCTGCAAACGCATTAGATTCTTATCTTACTTTTCAAGGTGCCCAAGCGAAAGGATCATTTAACGCAAAAGAAAGAGAAGCAGCAGCGCTTGCTGTAGCCCAAGCCAACGGATGTTCATATTGCCAAGCCGCACACACCGCCATAGGAAAAATGAACGGCTTTAGCGAAGAAGAAACTTTGAATTTGAGGGCTGGAAAAAGTGAGAATGCGCGATTAAACGCAATTGTGGCTTTAGCCAGAGAAATTACCCTTAAGCACGGCCGTCCGTCTAGTGAAACTGTAGAAAACTTCTTTGCTCAAGGTTTTAACAATGCTGCGCTTATGGATTTAGTGCTTTTGGTAGCTGATAACACTGTAACCAACTATGTGAACAATATTACAGAAATAGCCATTGATTTCCCCGCAGCAAAACCAATTGAAGAAGCTGTAGAAGCATAATTACTGCAATAATTATAGATAAAGTTTTTGGTGATTGTTGAACATAGCCATCTAACAATCAGGGGGCAACCTTGTGCGTTAGATGGCCTATGTATTTTTAATGCTTCTTCTATTTAACTCAAATCAAATTTTGATTTATCAGTCAATGTTGTAACATTAGGCCTCATTAGTAAGCTAACCGACAATTTTATAGAAATGAATACGCAAACAGACGCTCAAAACCCCAAAAGCATTAAGGAGCAGTTGCGTGCAAACTTATTATACTCTGCTTATTGGCTCAGCGATTTGACCACCGAGTTTTTAAAACAATACGATATTACTCAACAGCAATACAATGTATTGACCATTTTGGGCGAGCAACACCCCGACCCCATAAGCACCAAGCAGATTAGAGAACGAATGATTATTAGTAATTCTGATACTTCGCGTTTAATAGACAGGCTATGCGACAAAGGTTTGGCTTGGAAAAGACCTTGCACGCATGATGGCAGGTTGATTCAGGCATTTATTCACGAAAAAGGTCAAGCCCTTTTAAACGAAATTAACCAAAACAAGAACCAGCTTGATGATATAATGTGCAACATTACCGAAGCTGAAGCTACAGTAATGAACAAGCTTTTGAACAAAATGAGATTCCACTCCAAAGAGAAAATGGTTTAAATCAGTACAAGCCTTTGGCTACCAATGTCTACTTCTCCAGTTCTTCAATTGAGCCTACCAATTGTTCTACCTTCAAGTGTTCGCTCACCAAATTGAGAACTCCTAGAGTATCGATGGTGGTTTGTAGCATTGCAGGATTAAGATGCGGACGAGGTGCCCAGCTTACATCTTTCAGCCACGCCTCTACATCTTCTGACTTTAAGTTATAGAAATCGCTGATCAGTTTAACTTTATCTGCACTGGCTATAAATTGATTTACCTGTTGAAACAAAGCGTTGATAGTAGTTAAAACAGCTTCTTTCTTTTCTTGAAAGGCTTTATCCGACACACAGATTACAAAGCAGCTGAAAGGTGTTTTTCGTTCTCCTACTCTTCTAAACTCTCCACTATCTACCAAAGATTTAGTCGTGAATTTCTCCCAAAAGAAAACATCTGAATCGCCATATTTGAATGACTCACGCGCACCCGCCAAATTATCGATCACTTCGAATTTCATATCCTCCGTAGACCAGCCTCGGGCTTTTGCATCAATAATTGCCATCAAATGAGAACCTGAGCCAAAACGACTAATAGCGTAGCGTTTTCCTTCAATATCAGCAACATTCTTAAAGTCAGAAGTAGCCGGTACGTGAATTCCCCAGGTTAAAGAAGAATCAACATAGAAACTGAAAATCTTGAAGGCTTTCCCTTTATCAATTCCCTGAACAGCCCCTTCCGTAAGCAAGATCCCAATATCTAAATCGCCATCGTGTAAAGCTTGCGCTAGAAGGCCAGTACCTCCGTGATAATCGGTCCAAGATGGTGTAATTCCAGATTTCTCAAGTATTCCAGAGGCAAGCAATAGTTGCCAAGGCATATTAAAATGTTCTGGCACCCCACCTATTTTCAACTCAACCATTCTTCTTTAAAAAATTTGAAGCGCAAAGAACACCAAAATCAAAGAGAAAAGCGCCCAAAAAATGGAAAGAATGTCGTGTTGCCGAGGTAATAGATAGATTAAATCAACTAAAGGTTTTAAAGAAAGAGTGGAAATAAAAAAACCTCTATGAGCAATTTAACTCACAGAGGCCTTTGCTTACGATCAAGTATTAGTTTACCTGATCTCTTTCATCAATTCTTCAATGGCTTTTTCCAACTGCTGATCTCTTCCTTTGTCTACAACACCTGGCATTAATTTCACTTTAAACTGAGGCTCTGTTTGATTGTTCTCCATCCACTCGCCTGCCTTATTTTTAGCACTTATAGGAACAACTCCCCATGTACCCCCATTAGGCAAACCTTCCCAACCAGCAAAACTACAGGTACCAGGCACTGGCATACCCACCGTTTTACCAATTTTAAGATCTGTATAGCCGCTGGCAAAGCAGTGACCGTCAGAGTACATGCTTTCATTGAACATGGCCAACGTTGGTTTTGTCCAACGAGAAGTTGGTTCTCCGCCTACCACTTTAGCTTCGGTAGCATAGGTAATAAATGGTTCGCCTGTGAAGAACATAGCTAAATCTGCCACCAAATCTCCTCCACCATTAAATCGTGTATCGACTACAACTGCTTTACGATCTGAGAATTTGCCCATCATATCTTCGTAAATACTGCGGTACGGACCATCGCTCATACCTGGAATGTGTACATAACCCAATTGACCATTACTCTTCTCTTCTACTTCTTTCTCATTGATTTTCACCCAACGATCATACAGCAAACCTCTTTCAGCCCCTAAAGAAATAGGCTTCATGGTAATTTGCTGTCTCTTTTTAGTTGCAGGATCATAGATTTCTAACAAAGTGAATTGATCCGCTTTACGGTTTAAGTATTTGGCTACATCTACATTCTGAGCAATGGTTTCTCCATCAATTTTTTCGATGATCATGCCTTTAGTTACATTGAGGTTCGCTTTGTCAAGCGGCCCTCCATTAATTACTTCAGTAATTAAAATACCATCGCCTTTGTGTTTGTAATCCATAAAAATACCAAGCGAAGCAGTGGCATCGGCATTTGGAATACTTGTGCTGTATCTGGCGCCAGAGTGCGACACATTTAGTTCTCCGAGCATTTCTGAAAGCAATTCAGAGAATTCATATGAGTTACCTATTGAAGGCAAATATTTAGAATATTCTTTTCTCATCAGCTCCCAATCAATACCGTGGAAAGTTGGTTCGTAAAAAACATTCTTAGTTCTAATGTATACATGGTCAAACATATACTGACGCTCTGCAACGGCATCGTAATTCATTTCTCCTTTTATATCCACTCCTTCGCGCTTTCCACTTTCTGGGTCAATTTTAGAAATTCTACCGCCACTTAATAGGTAAAGATTCTTTCTGTCTTTATCCCAAGTAAGGCTGCCAAAACCTGCATCGAGTTTCATTGCCATTTTTGTTTCGCGGGTTCTTAAATCCGTACTCCAAAGGTTCATTCCTTTTTCAAAACGCGCCAAGTAATACAGTTTATCACCATCTTTAGAAAGTACGGCATCTCCCAAACTTGAAGAGTGAATGGTCATTCTCACCTTATGGTCTTTCATGTCATCCCAGTCGAAAGTGAGGTCTTTCACCTTTTCTTTCTCTTTCTCATCTTTCTTATCTTTGTCTTTTTCCTTGTCTTCAGCCTCATCTTTTTTCGTTGCTTTTTCGATTTCTTTCATCAAGTCGTAATCTTCTTTGCTTAGGTTATACTTATCCCAAGCGTCTTGATCGAAAAACATACTGTATACATCGCGTTGAGATGAACCACTGGTGGCATAACTCTTCAAACCATCACGGTTACTGAACCAAATCATTTGTTTACCATCATTCACCCATTTAGGATTACTGTCTCCATAACCACTTTCAGTAAGGTTTTCTCGTTTAGAACCATCGGCTGCTAATAGAAGAATTTCGCTATTGCTCAATGTTTTTCCCCAATCGAACAAAATCCATTTGCTGTCGGGACTCCAACTGAAAGACTGGTCTCCATCACCCATGTGATACAAATCTTCTGGGGTCATCAAAGTAGTTGTATTGTTCGAAGCCAAATCCAACACCTTTAAAGTTCTTCTTCCTTCAATAAAAGCTAGTTTTTTTCCATCGGGTGAAAAATTAGGAAGGTAATTATCGAGCTTATTTTGCACCAAAGGCTCTTCTTTCAATAAGGTTGAAGCGAAGAAAAATGGCTCTTCATTTTCGCGAATTCTTGTGGTTTTGAAGATGCTCCAACGCCCATCTCTTTCGCTGGCATACACCACTGATTTTCCATCAGGTGAAAAAGTTACGAAGCTTTCTTGCTCTGGTGTATTGGTAATTCTTTTGGTGAGAGAACCGTCTACTGAAGTTACAAACACTTCGCCACGGGCAGTGAACGCAATCTCTTTTCCGTTAGGCGAAATTGCCATTTCTCCCACACCACCATTAATAGAAACGAACTTATCGGTATTGGCTTTGCTTTGGGTAACAATATTCACAGAAAGCTTTTTTGGTTGTTGCCCTTCTTTCATGGTGTATAATTCGCCATCGTAGGCAAAGCTTAAAATGTCTCCGCCCATGCTTAGGAAACGAACCGGGTGAGTTTTGAAATTCGTTAGTTGAGTTCTTGCAGAAGGGTTGTCTAGCGAAAGCTTGTGCACATTGAAATTGCCACTTTCTTCGCTTAAAAAGTAAAGGCTTTTCTCGTCTTGGCTATAAATCGGCTGGCGGTCTTCTCCTTCATAAGAAGTAATCATTTTGTGTGAATCAGCTTTTTTATCATATACCCAAATATCACGGGCAATAGCAGATTTTTGATGCTTACGAAATTCATTTTCGCCTCCTTTTTTATCGTGGTAAACCATCTGGCTTCCGCTTTTATTTACCTGCACATACTCTGCTGGAAAAGTAAAAACTTGGTCTACACGCCCTCCAGTTACTGGAACCGAGTATAATTCAGACTGAGAACCATGAGGATACTGTCTGTGTTCGGCCAAATCTTGTCTTAACGCTCCGAACAAAACCGATTTGTTATCGGCAGAAAAAGAGAAAGGCTGCTCATCATTTGAATGGAAGGTAATGCGATTTGCTTCTCCTCCACGGATGTCCATAGTGAATACATCGAAGTTGCCATAACGGTCCGAAGCAAAGGCGATGGTTTTTCCATCTTTGCTGAACACTGGCATATAATCATGCGATTCGTGAAAAGTAAGTTGAGTGGCATCGCCTCCATTGGTACTTACTTTATAAAGATCACCTTTGTAGGTAAAAACTATTGTTGTGCCATCTGGAGAGATGACCGGATAACGAAGCCAGTTTGGTGCATTTTGGGCGAAAAGCCCTACCGAAACCAACATTAAAAATGTGATGAGTTGTTTTTTCATATCAGGGTTGTTTTGAAGAGGGTGAAGCTATGAAAAAAATCAAATCGCAGCTAATGTCAAAGCCCCTAAAGTCGAAAACTAATCATCCAATAAAGCAACGTTCAAAAAGTCGATCATGGGTAAAATGGCCGCATAAGATTCAATTACCATGTCATGAAAACCATCAGAAAGAATGTCTTTCCTTGAAATTGGCCGCATGGCTGCAATACTTTTCAGCCTTAGCAACTCAATAAACTCATGGTCTTGCGAATAGCCCTTTGGTGCAGTTTTTAGTGCTCCTTCTGTATAGAAATGAAACCAACTTTTAAAGGGTTCGGCATTTAAGGTTTTCATCAGCTTGTGTCCTTCGTAATCAATTTCAGTTCTTATTTTCTTGAGCCTTTCACTGTCTGGATGCCAAATTCCGCCCGCCATTAAGGTTTCGTCCGTACCCAAGTGTACATAGAAATCGGCCAAGCCCTTCCCATGCCCAAACACTACTCCGAAGTGATTTTTATAAGTAGGCCTTTCGGGATGAAACATCAGGTTGTTATTGATTCTACTAATGGCTTTTCTGGCCGAAGGCTGCACAATTCTTGGGTCGATTTCCTTCAGCGAAGCTAAAATAGGCTCGAACAGATTGACTACTTCGCTTTTGGCTTCTTCATACCAAGCCCTGTTGGCGTCCATCCACTCTTTAGAATTGTTTGCACTGAGCTGTTCTAAAAATTCAAAAATCACTTTTCTTGCCATGCTACTTACTACCCGTTTTTCCGCTTAAAGTTTATGCTTGATTTTCGATAAGAGAAATTCCGTTTAAATCAGTCGTGAGGTACTCTGTCATTACATCGAAAAAAGGACGCAAGGCCAAAAATACAGACAGGGCGTTTTCCACAAAGTCGGGGGAAGTTACTTCCTTATCAGAGAAGCTTTTGAACACGTACATGGATTTATACCTTAATAAATCTATGGAAGGATGATCTTTCTCAAAGCCTTTTGGTGCGGTTTTCAATTGCTCACCCTGCAAGCCTCCAAAGGTCTTTATGAACTTAGGATCGGATATTACTTTCCTTAAAGGTTCGTCATCCATAGCAATGTGATCACGAATAAGTTTGATATCATCGGCATTGGGCTGATAGAAACCTCCGCCCACTACAGTGTTCCCGCCTGGCTGTAAATGGAAGTAATAACCACCTCTCAAGGCTGGTTTGGATCGATTGAAACTCCCAGCCCAACGTGGATTATAAGGGCTTTTATCTTTCGAAAAACGTACATCTCTATAAATACGCATCAAGCTCTTTTTACCTGTGGGTGTAGTGATTTGATCATGTTCCGAAAGCCCAGACAACAAAGCATCGGCTACAGAAATCGCATTTTCATGCGCTTGTTCGTATTCCTTTTTATTGGCCGTAAACCATTCGCGGTTATTGTTTTCTGATAATTTTTTCAAAAAAGAGAAATTGGAGGGGCTGATGTTCATGAATCAATGGTTTGATATTTCAACTAAAACTAACATTTACTAAACGAATGACCTGCTGAATTTGGGACATTTTACACTTATCGATGCGCTTGGTACTGAGCTGGCGGCAATACCTTTCCTAATTCATCGAACTTAGCTTTTTCAATAGCAGTCGATTCAATATAAGTCAAAGCTTCTTTGAGCTGTTCTTTAGTTCGAATTCCCACCACGGCACTGGTTACAGCAGAGTGACTCAATACCCATTGCAAAGCCACATGCGACAGTTTGGTTTTGTCATCCGTAAACTTCTTCATTTCGTTGACCAGCAATTCGATTTCTCGCAACTTATAATTAAGGAAAGCTTCCGGTCCTTTACCTGCCAATAACCCTTTTGCTAGACCACCACGTGCCATCACGCCCACCTTATTACTTTCCAAAAGGTTCAGCATTTCCTCTTCGGGCCTTCTGTCGAGTAAACTGTATTGCATCATTACGCTGACAATAGTTGAATTGGACACATATTCCCGAATTACATTGGGGCGAATGGAAGAGATGCCGTAATTTCTGATTTTACCTTCGGCCTTCAATTGTTCAAAAGCTTCTATCACTTCGCTGATCGAGTCTTCTATAGTTCCGCCATGCAACTGATATAAATCAATGCAATCCGTTTGAAGCCTCCTCAAACTCTGATCAACAGCTTTCAGAATGTAGTCTTTGGAAGGATTCCAATCCCAACCGCTGCCATCCGCTCTTAGTTGATTACCTACTTTTGTTGCCACAATCACCTCCGATCTTTTTCCTTTTAATGCTCGCCCAAGGGCTTCTTCGTTCTTCCCTTGGTCATAAAGGTCGGCAGTGTCAAAATAATTTATTCCGCCATCAATGGCAGCGTGGATCAACTCATCATTATCCTTTCGACTCAAATCCATTGACATACAACCAAATGCGATTTCACTGATTTGTAATTCTGTATTTTTTAGCGCTCTATATTTCATCGTAAAAAATTAAACAGCATTAAACGTAAATAAATTCAAGGTTCAACTTGCCAAAAGAAAATCGATTTTCATATATTTGCACTCGCTTTTGAAAAGCGGATGACGGTCCCTTAGCTCAATTGGATAGAGCAACTGCCTTCTAAGCAGTAGGTTTCAGGTTCGATTCCTGAAGGGATCACTTAAAAACCCCATCTGAGTAAATCAGTGGGGTTTTTTATTTATCTGGCAAGCTGAAAGACCTTAACGGCTTACAATCCCTATCAAATCTTGATATTCAACGGAGGTTGTAATTTCTCTTAAAGACTTTAATCCTACGCTCTTTTGAGCTCCATATACTTGATCTAGTAAATAAGTCTTACATACATAAAACTCCCACTGACTTGTATTTAATGGATTAATATTCTCCATCTCTTTGAGCAGACAAAAAACATAAACATCAGCATTCCTTTGTTTTGTTTGGGAGTAACTACCGGTCTCCTCATTCCAAAATACCTTTGGCGCTATATCAAACCGTATTTGTGAAGGTTTAGATTGTTTCCATGACTGAATGTATGCTGAGGCTTTCACTTCAATTTTTAAGCCTTTTTCAGTAATCATATCATAAGATTGCCAATCACGTTTTTGAACACGGTCTAAACCTAAGACTTTCGCAACCAAGAACTCAGCAACATCCGCTCTAGTTTTGTTATTATTAAGGTCAGGGTAGGCCCAATTATAGAATTCTTCTTTCCTCAATAGCATTATTTATTAGCCTTCTTGTTGAAAATAAGCCACTACCCCTTCGCCTCCTCTTCCTCCTTCAACTTTCTTCTTAAAATTTTACCCACATTGGTTTTAGGTAGTTCAGTTCTGAACTCATAATGTTTCGGACGCTTGTAGCCTGTTAGGTTTTCATGACAATAGTCGCGTAACTCTTCTTCGGTAAGTGACGGATCAGATTTTACGATAAAGGCCTTTACACATTCTGTTGAATGTGGGTCTGGAACGCCAATAACCGCTACTTCTAACACTTTTGGATGGTCGGCAATGGCGTTTTCAACATCGTTTGGATATACATTGAACCCAGAAACGTTAATCATATCCTTTTTACGATCTACAATTTTGAAGAAACCTTCTTCGTCCATTATACCGATGTCTCCAGTTCTGAAATAACCTCCTTCAAAGAATACCCCTTCGTTGTCTTTGTTCCAATAACCCGACATCACCTGCGGCCCTTTAACACAAATTTCTCCTGTTTCGCCTTGCGCTAAGCGGTTTCCGTCATCATCGAAAATGGCCAATTCGGTAGAAGGCACAGGCAAACCAATTGTCCCCATTTTATGGGTTCCATCTAGTGGATTTACACAAATAACCGGAGAGGTTTCACTCAAGCCATAACCTTGCACCAAAGGAGTCCCTGTGACTTCCTCCCATTTCTTGGCTACAAAGTCTTGAACTGCCATTCCACCTCCAATAGACACTTTGAAATGAGAAAAGTCGATTTCCTTAAAATTAGGTTGATTCAGCAGTCCGTTGAACAGCGTATTCACACCTGTAAATAAGGTAAACGGATGTTTCTTCAGTTCCTTAATAAAGCCAGGCATATCACGCGGATTCGTGATCAATACGTTTTTAGCTCCAATATGCATCATAAATGTGCAGTTCACATTTAGGGCGAAAATATGATAGAGCGGGATGGCCGTAATCATTACATCTTTTTGCCCATCCTTTAAAAGGGGTTTAAAAACGTGTGTAATAATCAAAGTATGGGCAACCACATTGTCATGAGATAAAATTGCACCTTTCGATACGCCAGTGGTACCTCCTGTATATTGAAGAAAAGCTGTGTCGTCTCCTTTTATCTCAGGCTGAGTGTATTTCATTCGAGCGCCTTTGGCCATAGCACTCTTGAAAGAAATCGGATTGGGAAGTTTATACGCAGGCACCATCTTCTTAATGTGCTTCACCACAAAATTGACAATCTTACCTTTCAGACCTCCAAGCATATCGCCCAATTCGGTAACGATAATGTTTTCAACCGTAGAAAGGTTTGGCATTGCCTCTTCCAAACTTTTGGCAAAATTAGCCATGATTACAATGGTTTTTATACCAGCATCATTAAACTGATGCTCCATTTCACGATGGGTATACAGCGGATTTGTGTTGACCACAATACAACCAGCTTTAATGGCACCAATAAGCACTACCGGATATTGTAAACAATTGGGCATTTGAATAGCGATTCTATCCCCCTTTACCATGTCCAACTCATTTTGCAAATAGGCCGCAAAGTTGGTAGAAAGCTGATCTACCTCCTGAAAAGTAAGCACTCCGCCCATGTTCTCGAAAGCCTCGCGGCTACCAAACTGATTAAAGGCGTTTTGATAAAGTTCTAGAAGGCTTTTAGGACGTTGATCTTCAATTTCTGCGGGAACACCCTTTGGGTAATTCGCAATCCAGGGGAAAGTACTCATGAATTAAAATTTGGCTATCATCAAATATAAGAGAAATGATTTATTGCTCACAAAAGCTCAACTCCAATTTTGGTAGAAACTAACCAATGCCCATTTTCTGACATAAACCACATCTAGAACCTAAATTAATTAAGTTAATGTGATGTAAAATAAACCGAGTATTAATATTTAATTATTCAACAGAAAAACATAACTTTTAAACCTTATTAAATTCGTGTTTTTACACTTACAATGAAGCTGTTTTATCACTACACTGTTTTAAGCCTATTACTTTCTATCAAATTGTTCAACACATATGAACCAAAACTATTACCTTCTGAAAATTCTACGAGTACTTCTCTGTTCATGCTTGATCATGACAATTATCATGGGTTGCCAATCACCAAGATCGGAAGGAACACCCCCCTCACTTGCTCCACTGTTAGTTACAGATAGTTTAGTATTACATCTTGACGCCAAAACTGCCTACAAAACAGAAGACAATATTGACTACTTCACTGAAGGCGGTAAAGAATACTTAGCCAAGTTCAACAGACCAGATCAATCCATAAAAATATTTTCGATCACTTTAGGAAAAACGATCAAGACAATCAACATGTCCAACACGGGTCCCAATGCACTTGTTGGAATGGACGGTGTGCCTGGCAATTTCAAAATGATTTCCATGGATTCCATAATGATCTATTCAGCAATGCAAGCAAAGGTTTTCCTCATCAACTCGAAAGCTGAAATTCTAGATAAATGGAATGTAATTACCAGCAGAGACGAGCCGAAATACCCGACTTTCGATGGAAACACCTTTTCCAACATGATTATTAATAAGAGTAGCATTCTTTTGATCGGCTCCATTTCTATGTATAACGATGGTGAACCTCCTATTTTAATGCTTGACAAATCCCATAAAGAAGAAGGTCAAAAACACATTCCAAAAAACCTGGAGATTTACGACCAATTCCCAGATAGAATAATGGTAGGATCACGTGAATTTTTTGAGTCCAGCAACACAATGAATGACAATGGAGATATTATAGTAAGTTTTGCACTTGATGATCGCGTGATGATCCTTAATGAAAACTTAGAACCAAGCTATACAATACTCAAAAACCCAAAACTTGGAGAATTGAAACCTTACGGTAAGCCTCTCACTATGGACGAATATTATTCAGACCGGTATTATGACTTTCTTTTAACTGCCGGAAGGTACGAAGCAATTATTTTCGACCCCTATAGAAAAGTCTATTACAGGTTAGCTTCTTTACCAAGAACAATCAGTGAGGTCAAACAAGGGCACAAGAGCCCTGATTACTCCATTATGGTGTATAATGAAGGATTCAAGCCAAAAGCAGAGTACACTTTTAGTTTAGCCGATTATAACCCTCGAATGATTTTCGTTTCAAGACAAGGGCTAAACATTATGAAACAAAACGATAAGGAAGACTACATTACGTTCCATACATTCATAACAGAAACTAGGTAACATCACCTATAAAAACAGAAAGGAGGCCAACAAACAAGCCTCCTTTCAATCTAAGAAAAAACAAAAGAATACGTTTCCAAACTAGTATTCAATGTGAATGGCTGTAGGGGAAGGAGTCGAACCTTCACGGAGAGATTAGTCGTCAGGTAGTTCAGATTTATTTCTTTTTCTCCACCCTCGAGAAAGGAGGGCATGGCTGCCTGTTTCATCACCCTACAGTGTATAGCTTCTCTTTTGAAACTGTTTCAAAGGTAACAGAAACAGTTGATTCATTAAAATATCAGCAATGTAATGACCGAATATTTAGAGATAAATTATTTAATCAATACATTTATTATTGAATCAATAATTTTAACCAAAAATCATGGCCGATAATTACGAAATCGATAATGTGGATTTGAAAATCCTCTCTATTCTTCAGCATAACGCAAAAAAGCCCTATACGGAAGTAGCCAAACAAGCATTTGTTTCTAGCGGAACCGTACATGTAAGAATGAGCAAGCTTGAAAAAATGGGTGTAGTAAAAGGCGCTTCACTCGATTTAAACCTTGCTAAGCTTGGCTATAATGTCTCTGCCTTTTTAGGGGTCTTCCTTTCTAAAAGTTCGCTGTACGAAAAAGTAGCCACACAATTAAAAAAAATACATGAGATTACTAGCATTCACTACACTACTGGGAATTACTCCATGTTTGTAAGAATTTATGCCAAAGGAACCGATCACTTGAAGGATATTCTCCACGATAAAATTCAGAAAGTAGACGGCATTGAACGTACAGAAACCTTTATCATACTTGAAGAAACTTTAACCAGAAGCATTCAGTTGGATAGTTGATTCAAGGGATTTCTAAACTCATAATAGCTTTTAGTAATAGTTTATTGAAAAAAGGAATTAAGGAAACCAATCCTTTAATCTATAAGTTGTACCTTTGTATTTAAAACGATTCTAAATAACTAGGAATGAGCAAAGACGATCAGATATTAGAAGAGTTCACCTCCAAAGAATACGAGTTCGGATGGACAGTAGACTTTGAAGCAGATGAAGCTCCCAAAGGTTTGAACGATGATATCATTCGGTTTATTTCTGCAAAAAAGGAAGAACCGCAATGGATGCTAGAATGGAGGCTTGAAGCTTTTCATGCATGGCAGAAAATGAAAGAACCAGAATGGGCCAATGTTCACTACCCAAAAGTAGACTTTCAAGACCTCATATATTATTCAGCACCAAAGAAGAAAAAGAAGGTTAATTCCTTGGATGAAGTTGATCCGGAAATGATCGCTACTTTTGAAAGGCTTGGAATTTCGCTTACAGAGCAAAAAAGACTTACTGGCGTTGCTGTAGATGCTGTTATCGATTCAGTTTCGGTAGCCACTACTTTCAAAGAAACTTTAGGTGAATTAGGTATTATCTTTTGCTCATTTTCAGAAGCAGTGCGCGAACACCCTGAGCTGATTAAAAAGCACATGGGTTCTGTAGTGCCAGCCAACGACAATTACTATGCAGCACTAAACGCAGCGGTATTCTCTGATGGCTCATTCTGCTTTATTCCAAAAGGGGTAAGATGCCCTATGGAGCTTTCTACTTATTTCAGAATCAATGCCGCCAATACAGGTCAGTTTGAAAGAACACTCATTGTAGCCGAAGAAGGATCTTATGTAAGTTACCTCGAAGGTTGTACCGCTCCTATGCGTGACGAAAACCAATTGCACGCTGCCGTGGTAGAAATCAAAGCAGCCAAAAATGCAGAGGTAAAATACTCAACTGTTCAGAACTGGTACCCAGGGAATAAAGAAGGTAAAGGTGGTATTTACAACTTCGTAACCAAACGTGGTATTTGCGAAGGTGATCATTCTAAAATCTCTTGGACGCAAGTAGAAACAGGTTCGGCTGTTACTTGGAAATACCCTTCATGTATTCTGAAAGGTGATTATTCAATTGGTGAATTCTATTCCGTAGCCGTAACCAATAATTACCAACAAGCCGATACAGGCACCAAAATGATTCACATTGGTAAGAACACCAAGTCGAGAATCGTATCAAAAGGTATTTCTGCGGGCAAGTCGCAAAACAGTTACCGAGGCCAAGTACACGTAATGAAACGTGCAACCAACGCCCGAAACTTCTCGCAATGCGATTCGCTTTTGATGGGCGATAAATGTGGAGCGCATACATTCCCTTATATCGACATCGAAAATCAATCGGCACAAGTAGAGCATGAAGCGACTACTTCTAAAATTGGAGAAGATCAAATCTTCTATTGTCAGCAAAGAGGAATTGACGCAGAAACTGCTGTGGCGCTTATCGTAAACGGATACGCCAAAGAAGTACTTAAGCAATTGCCAATGGAGTTTGCCGTAGAGGCGCAAAAACTTCTTGCCCTAACGCTTGAAGGGTCTGTTGGCTAATCTCTATTTTAAAGTACCTGAACAAGACAGAGTTTAAAGGCACAAAATTTATCATCGAAGAACCTATAGCAGTATATGCTTCGACAAACCTTGAGCAT
The DNA here is from genome assembly GCF_001267955.1 of Roseivirga seohaensis subsp. aquiponti. Lineage (NCBI taxonomy): Bacteria > Pseudomonadati > Bacteroidota > Cytophagia > Cytophagales > Roseivirgaceae > Roseivirga > Roseivirga seohaensis. The sequence goes on along the minus strand of NZ_JSVA01000018.1, from coordinate 123,702 downwards.
TAAACTTTGAACATTAAACGCTAAACACTAAACATTAAAGAGTTAAGATGTTATCAATAAAAAATTTACAAGCCAGAATTGAGGAAAAGGAAATCCTGAAAGGAATCAACCTAGAAATCAAACCAGGCGAAGTGCACGCGATAATGGGACCAAATGGTTCTGGAAAAAGTACTTTGGCTTCTGTGCTTGCAGGAAGAGAAGATTACGAAGTAACTGGCGGATCGATAGAGTTTTTAGGCAAAGATTTGCTTGAAATGGAAGCTGATGTTCGTGCTAGAGAAGGTGTTTTCTTGGCATTTCAGTACCCAATCGAGATACCAGGAGTGAGCACCACTAACTTTATGAAAACGGCTGTAAACCAAATCAGAGAGCATCACGGAGAAAAAGCACTCGATGCGGTTTCTTTCTTAAAATTGATGAAGGAGAAAATGAAGCTGGTTGAAATCGACCAAGCTTTATTGAGCCGTTCTTTAAATGAAGGTTTCTCAGGCGGTGAAAAGAAACGCAACGAGATTTTCCAAATGGCAATGCTTGAACCAAAGCTGGCCATTCTTGATGAAACCGATTCAGGTCTTGATATTGATGCACTCAAAATTGTAGCACATGGTGTTAACACCCTGAAAAACAAAGACAACGCTACAATTGTGGTAACTCACTACCAAAGACTTTTGGATTACATCGTTCCTGATTTTGTACACGTTCTTTATAATGGAAGAATTGTAAAATCAGGCACTAAAGAGTTGGCCTTAGAGCTAGAAGCCAGAGGTTACGATTGGATTAAGGAAGAAGCAGACGCAACCGCTTAAGCAGATATTTTATGGAAAAAATTGCAGGACAATCGATTTTAAATTCGCTTGAAACTCAATTTGAGGCGTTTGAAAAAAGCTTGAATGGTCAAAGTAAATCGGCAGCGCATGCCGTAAGAAAAGAGGCGTTCTCGAGCTTGATGAACTCTGGTTTTCCTGGTCCAAAAAACGAGGAATATAAGTTCACCAACTTTACCAGAGCCGTTGAAAAGAACTTTGAACTGAATGGAACAAATGCTGATTTTGGTTTAACTGAAGCTCAAATTTCAGCTACTCAAATCGAAGGATTGGATGCGCATAAAATCGTATTCTTAAACGGGATTTATTCAAGTGAGCTTTCTGACAACATTCAAGTAGAAGGCTTAAAAGTTGAATCACTTGCGGAAGGTTTCAAAGCCAATTCAGCGTTGGCTCAGGCGAATTTTGGTACTAAAGCAAACTTCGCAGAAGACGCGTTTGTAGCCTTAAACACTGCTTTCAGTCAGCATGGGGTTACGATTGAGATCGCGGACAAAGCGATAATCGAAAAACCAATTGTACTTTACTTTATTGGTGATAGCTCAACAGCAGAACTTTCATACCACATCAGAAATATTGTAGTGGCAGGTAAGTTTTCTCAAGCCACCATTATTGAGAAATTCGATACCGTTGGTGAACACAAAAGCTTTACAACTTCGGTGAATGAAATCAGCGTAAGCGATAGTGCACACCTTCGTTTTTTCAAAATTGAAAACGACACAGAGCAAGCTTATCACATTTCAAACATTCACGCTTCACAGGGAGCAAACAGTAATTTCAAAGCCTTTACCTTCTCGCTAAATGGCGCAATGATTCGTAATAACCTGAACATTAAACTTCAGGCCGAAGGCATTGAAACCTACATGAATGGACTCTATTTATTAGACGGAAAAACGCATGTAGATAACCATACCGTTGCTGACCATATGATGCCAAATTGCTATTCAAACGAATTGTATAAAGGCATAATGGATGGTAGCTCAAAAGGTGTTTTCAATGGAAAAATCTTTGTTCGCCCTGACGCACAAAAAACCAATGCATTCCAGTCGAATAAAAACATCCTGATTTCTGACAAGGCGACTGTAAACACCAAGCCTCAATTAGAAATTTGGGCCGATGATGTTTCTTGTTCGCACGGCTGTACTACTGGCCAATTGGATATGGACGCACTCTTCTACCTACAAGCAAGAGGAATTCAGAAAGATAAAGCACGCGCTATTTTATTAAAGGCCTTCGCGAACGATGTGCTAGAAACCGTTGAAAACGAAGCGATAAAAGAATATCTCGCTGCAATTATAGAAAAGAGGTTGGAAAAATAAACCATGGCTCAGACTTTGGAAAAACACACATTGGACATTCAGAAAATCAGGGCTCAATTTCCCGTTCTTCATCAAGAAGTTAATGGTAAACCCTTGATTTACTTCGATAATGCCGCCACAAATCAAAAACCAAAAAGGGTAATTGATGCTTTGGTGAAGTATTACGAGCATGACAATGCGAACATCCATAGAGGAGCGCATGCCTTGGCCGCTCGTGCTACAGAAGCATTTGAAAATACACGTGTTTCCGTACAAAAATTCATCAATGCCAACGAGCCCGAAGAGATCATTTTCACAAAAGGTACTTCTGAAAGCATAAATCTAGTCGCTTCAAGTTGGGGGAGAAAGTTTTTGAACCCAGGAGACGAAGTATTGATTTCAACCTTAGAGCATCACTCCAACATTGTGCCTTGGCAAATGATTTGCGAAGAGCGCGGAGCAGAACTTAAGGTAATGCCCATTAACGAAGCTGGTGAAATTATTATAGAAGCACTTGATGAGTTGATTACTGAAAAAACCAAGATGGTCGCATTTAATCATGCTTCCAATTCATTAGGCACCATCAACCCAGTAAAACATATTGTAGACAAAGCGCATGCCGTTGGCGCCAAAGTATTGGTAGATGGCGCACAAGCCTCCTCTCACCTCGCTGTTGATGTGCAAGCATTAAATGCCGATTTCTATGCTTTCTCTGCTCACAAAATGTACGGGCCAACAGGTTTGGGCGTGCTGTACGGTAAGCGCGATATCCTCGAAAAAACCCCTCCTTACCAAGGCGGTGGAGAAATGATTAAAGAAGTGAGTTTTGGTAAAACCACTTACAACGATATTCCTTACAAATTTGAAGCGGGTACTCCAGATATTGCGAATGTGATCGCCTTCAACGAAGCCATTCTCTTTATTAATGAATTGGGTAAAGAGAACATTGCCGCTTACGAGAACGAACTTTTGGCTTATGCTACTGATAAAATCACCCAAATAGAAGGTGTGAAACTTATTGGTACAGCCAAGGAAAAAGTAAGTGTACTTTCTTTCGAAGTAGAAGGAATTCACCACTTTGATTTAGGCATGTGGCTCGATGCTAAAGGTGTTGCCGTAAGAACAGGCCACCACTGTACTCAACCTTTGATGGACCACTATTGCATAGAAGGAACTGTTCGTGCTTCATTCTCTGTTTACAACACGATTGAAGAAATAGACGCGTTTATTGAAGCTTTGAAAAGCACAATCAGCAAATTCAAGAAATGAGCGAAACCATAAACGATATTCAAAACGAGATCATCGAAGAGTTTTCTATGTTGGATTCCGACATGGAAATGACCATTGAATACATTATGGAATTGGGGCAGCAGTTACCAGAAATGGCAGAAGCACTCAAAACCGAAGACAACATTGTTAAAGGTTGCCAATCTAAAGTTTGGCTAAACTCTAAAGCAAAAGAAGGTAAAATTTATTTTGATGCAGACAGTAACACTGCCATTACAAAAGGCTTAGTTAGTATTCTAGTTAGAATACTTTCGGGTCGAACGCCACAAGAGATCGTTGATGCGGATCTTTACTTTGTAGACAAAATTGGTTTAAATAGATTCATCGGAACGCAACGATCTAACGGTTTGGGCGCTATGATGAAACAAATGAAAATATACGGATTAGCTTATTCTGCGAAGGCCGAATAAAATTCAAAAAACAAAAGACAAATCTCAGGCATCACAATTGAAATTTGAGTTTTGCTTTTTGAGATTTGATAATTTGACGTTGAATTATGGAAGATAACTTAAGAGACCAAGTTGTAGCTGCAATAAAAACAGTGTACGACCCTGAAATACCGGTAGACGTATATGAGTTGGGTTTGATTTATGAAATCAATGTTTTCCCAGTGAATAATGTTTACGTACTGATGACATTGACTTCTCCTTCTTGCCCTGCAGCAGAAGTAATACCTGAAGAGGTAAAACAAAAAATTCAGGCTATTGAAGGTGTTAACGATGTTGAAGTTGAATTGACATTCGACCCGCCATTTACACAAGACATGATGTCGGAAGCAGCCAAGCTAGAACTTGGTTTTATGTAAGATTGGCCAGAAGGCTTTTTAAAATTTAGAAACGAAATAAAATTAAGAAATATGTATCCTGAACATTTACTCGTCCCTTTCAGACAAGAATTGACTGAAGCGGGTTTTACGGAACTAAAGACTGCTGAGGCTGTTGAAGATCATTTAAAAAACCAAAAAGGTACTTCTTTGGTAGTAATCAATTCAGTTTGTGGTTGCGCGGCTGGAACAGCAAGACCAGGTGTTAAAATGGCTTTAAAACTAGCTGATAAAAAACCGGACCACCTTATGACAGTTTTTGCTGGTGGCGACATCGAGGCAACGGCTAAAGTAAGAGAATTCCATATGCCTTACCCTCCTTCTTCTCCATCTGTTGCGCTTTTCAAAGATGGCGAATTGGTACACTTTGTTGAAAGACATCACATTGAAGGCAGAACAGCTGATATGATTGGCGGCCATTTGGCTGACGTTTTCGAAGAGTACTGCTAGTCGTAAACACACTAAATGAAACAAAAACAGGCCACATCAAATGAAGTGGCCTGTTTACTTTACGATTGATTCTATCGATTATAAATCTAATCGATAATAAAAGGTGTTATAAGACGCGATTAGAAAATCACTTGAATTTACTAACCTTCTTAATTCCTTATTGCTCATTTGTTCAACCGTATGAATTGGAGCTTCTAAAAGCAATTCGTTGTCCTTATCGTAAATCTTGATGATCTTAATCGGAGAAGGCTTAACATTACCTTCATCGTCAATTACGAATTCTAATTCGCAATCTTTACCTAAGTTCAAATCATGTTTTACTTCAGAAATCAATTCAATAGCTTCTTCTCTTGTTAATTTTTCATCAGCAATTTCAGAAGCTATTGATGTTGAGCTAATACCTATCAAAAGGCAAATCATTAAAGGAATTCTTCTCCTTAAAATGTCGATTGTGTTGTTTATTGAGTTCATGACCTTGTTGTTTTTGAGTTTAACATTGCTGCCGACCAAAGCAGCTGACCTACCTCCTTATGACAACGCTTATGCCAACTTACACAACTAACTAAACATCAGCACGTTAACGCAAATCGCATCAAAGAATATAGCCCGTTATTCGTTCATAACCGTACACATTTGTACGCTTATACCACAGTTAAACTTTTTTCTAATTTAATCGTCCCCTATCCAAGCTTCACTTTAGGAAGAAAGCTAAATAAGAGCCCAACACTAAATCTGTCGTTAGATTGAATCTGCGCAATGGACTCCGAATTATAGTTCTGATTCAAAGGAGATTGATACTGAAAGTTTAGGGTAATTCTATTCAAAGTAACCTGCGTTCCTATTGTTGCAAAGAGAGCCCTACCACCTGTATTAAATTCTTCATAGTTACCTTCTTTATGTCTTGCTGCACTTTCGTGATAAACACCTGCAAAAGGCAATACTAGCTTATCTTTAATAGTCAGGTATTTTAGCAAGTAGACACTATAATTGAATTGGTTTCCGATTTTATAATCATCACTGTTCTTTCCATTCAGCTTATAAGATGACTCTAAATTAACCGCCCAAGTTGAGTAGTTCAGCGTATAATTAGTGCTGAAAATATAATCGAGGCTTCCAGAACCCATCTGAAAATTCCGATTGATAATTACACCATTATCTTCCTTCTGATGCTCTCCAAAGGGTAATTTTAAACCTAGTCCAATTTGGATCACATTGCTCCAAAGACTCTCTTCCTTCGGCATTTTCAATTTAGGACTGAAATATAACATCATAGTAGGGTCTCCTAAGCCAGAAGACTTTACCTTCTGATGGCTCCCGTCCATATCATTTGACAAATAGGGTAATTGTAGATTCAAGCTGAGCCTTTCTGTCAAACCTATTCTCCCCAATATTTCCATACGTTGGTAAGTATCTTCTGAAAATTCAGGCTCCAAATATTGACTATTATGATCTATAAAAGCATTAAACTTCGCATGGCCATACCGTAAGCCAAGGAAGTCCTGATAATGTTGATTCAGAATACCATAGGATAAACCTCCTAAACTACAACCACATATATCGCAGGCCATGAGTACTCTTGTAGAGACACCCAACAGCATTATTATTAAAATTCTTCTCATTTTATTTATTATGAAATTTTGAATCCGAGATAAACTCTCGGTCGGTTAGTGTTCTTAGAAAAGCAATGATTTTGCTTTTCTCATCTTCATTCATGGAAATACCCAATGAGGTATTTCCTTTCAATTCTTCATCCAAAGTGGGAGAAATCACTACCCCCTCACTATAATGATCAAGAACAGCTTCTAGGGTCTTAAACCTACCATCATGCATATAAGGAGAAGTCAATTCAACATTCCTTAAACTCGGCACTCGAAATTTACCCTCATCCTGTATACCCTCTGTAATTCTAGCGCGTCCGGTATCATCAAACTCACTGTCCAATCCGTTGTTTCTATAAGTGAAATCAGTGAATAATTCACCCGAGTGACAACTGCTACACTTTTGTTTAAAGAGCTGCAACCCTGCCATTTCCGTTTCAGATAGTATTTGACCTTCATTTCTCACATACTTATCATAGGCTGAATTTGAAGACACCATCATCAGGGTAAATTGAGATAGGGCATGGAGTATATAGGGTGAAGTAACTTCTTCGGTTCCGAAGGCTTGAAGAAACAACTCAGGATATTCCGAGTCATTTTTGAGTTTCCGTACCAAATTCGCCAAGTCTTCATCCATTTCTACTTCAGACTCAATGGCATTAATGGGCACAAAGTCTAAGTGCGTTACGCCTCCATCCCAAAAAAACTCTTTAAAAAAAGCCAAATTAGTCAGTGATGGAGCATTCCTAATCCCTAACAAATCGTCAATCCCAACACTTACTGGGTGTTGCTCCGAATCAGCAAACGCCTTCGACTGTTGATGACAATTATTGCAAGAAACACTACCGTCTCTTGATAGTTTAGGATCAAAAAACAGCTTTCTTCCTAACAAAAAGCCCTCTTTGGTTATTGTATTATTATCGAAAGTATATGTTGGCTCCGGAAAATTTGCTGGTTTTTTAAACTCATAAGTCAAGTCTCTGGGAGTATCACCCTCACTTGAGCAGGCCGTTAAGCAAAATAAGCACACCCATAGAACAGGGTGTGCTATAATCATTTTAACCTTATTAATGCACATGATCTACTGCAAAAGCTGTAGTTATATTCTCTGCAAAAGGTTTACCAGCCAAAGGCGAGTGAACTCCGTATGTATCTTGAAAATTGATATCGCCTAGTACTTTCAACGCATCGGTAACAATATGCGCTTGTGGTTTTTGAGTCGCAGAAACTTTGGCATTCACCCCTAAATTGAGTGTAATCGTTTTAACATTGTTAAAGAATCTTTGAGTCTCTCCTGCTGCAGGGGCAATGTCTTTCCAGCCACCAATGTGAATACTAAAACCTTTGTTAGCATCACCAGAGGCAGAAGAAGCGCCTTCAATCCCGAAGCCTACGTAGCCTGAATTCCAATTCCAGAACCATGCGCCTTCTGCGGGGTCAAGTACTCCACCTGCTGCACCTTCTACAACTCCATCTTCCTCAATCCCTACTGTAAAAGTGATTTTATCATATTCTCCATAAGGAACATTTTTCAAAGAAATTTCTGAAGAACTTGGTTCACTTTCCTGAATCAAGTAGTAGCCTTTTACATTTGCTGCATTAGCATCTACTTTCATTTCATCTTCATAAACCTCTCCGTTCGGGCCCGATAACTTGATTTTGCTGATGTAGTACCGAAATGTAGATAGGTTGAAGGTTTGGCCTTGATTGTTTTCAAAATTATAGTCTGTTGAACCTGCTGTCTTAAGAGACATTTGCTTAGTTCCTACAATATTATCAAACTCGACAACGAACTCACCTAAACGCTCGGCTTGCGGAGTATCATCTTCTCCGCAAGACATTGTAAGGGTAAAAATTGACACTAGAAGTATATATTTAATCTTATTCATTTCTATATTTTTTATTCAGTTAATAGCAATTCCAAAAGGGCATATTTCTCCATCCTCTAGTCCAAAATTGGCCTGGAGTAAATGAAACAGGTACTTTGTATACAAAGCTTCCTTTTGTATTGCTGAAAATTAATTGTAAAGTTTAGTGCATAGCTGTCCATCCTCTGATCGAATCAGAAATGGAATTCTATACTAAAAATGACGGAGATGAATTAAGATATGGGAGGATGAAAAATATCGGAGGTGAAGCCCACTAAGAGCTTATCCTGATTGAGAGTAGCGCCCCATTCATTCAATAAAGAGTAATCCTTGTCGAAGAATGTGGTTCGTTTGAATTCTTGGAAAAAGAAGGTAATTCTTATTTCCTCTCGAACTGGAGCTTTTTGATCTTGAGTATCTCCTTCTAACATTCTCAGTTGTTTGTTTAGAAAACACTCACCTCCACAAACCGTAATTGGCTTGTCTCTGTTGATACACAGCACTTCGGCTATGTAATCTCTGCGCAGCTCAAAATCCAGATAAACAAGTGGGGCAATAAACGCGCTGATTAGTGAACTCGTCACCAGCAACCATGCTACCGCTTGTTTTATGTAATTCATGCTACAAATATGGGGTTGAAGCATTAAAGTAGAAAGGTTTTTCTTGAGATATTTTAATTACAAAGAGCCTATCTCCATAGGCTCCTTATAAAATTTGAAAACAAAAGTTTTCAAATCCCCCTCAACACAAAATAGTAAGTGTTACTAAATTGAATTTTCTCTTATTTCTCTAAACTCACGGTGTAATTTCCTGAAGTTCCGGCTGCTACTCCTCCGCCTGTATGGGTAAAACTGAACTTAAAGTTTGTCAGGCTCAGTTCTAGAATTGTAACCTCCTCTCCTGTGTCTAAATTAATACTACCTGCTGCTTCATTAGCCCATGTCCAAGTACCCGTGGCACGAAAAAGGTCACCTCCATTGGTGGTGGTATAGCTTCCATCGGTAAACGACAGCGTAAAACCGGGGTAATTCAGACTCACATCTTGATCATCTAACATGATTTTTCCAGATATACCGAATGTCCAATTCCCTGCAAGTTTTTCAAAAGCGAGCTCTTTGTTTGTTGGTCCGTTTGGGTCATCTGAGCTACAACCTATAATGATCATTACAAGTAGTACTAAAGCACTTATGGTTTTGGTTCTATTGATTTTCATAGTTGTCTTATTTTTTGATCATTACTTTTTTCCTTACCACAGATTTTCCATCAGTAATTTGAATAATATAAATACCGCTGGCGTAGCCCGAAACATCTAATTGAAGGATCTTCTCTGCAAAGGATTTTCTGCTGAACAATGGAGACCCTGAAGCGTCTGCTATATCTATATCCAGCTTTTCACCTCCCAAATCAGATAAATCAATATTTAGTATTCTGCTTGCGGGGTTAGGGAATATACTGATGGCTTCTGGATTAATCTCTCCGTCATCTACTCCTGTGATTATAGCGCCTTCACCAGATACATCCACAGAAACGTTACCAGCATTAGTAATGAACTCAATAGTTCCCGAATAAACTTTCACTTCCGTTGGTTTAAAACCGAAGGCGATGGTTCTGCTTTCTCCTGGGTTTACTATGATTCCTGTAACTGCTCCAATGAATCCTTCGGGGAATAAGACACTGTTGACAATCAATGCTGCTTCTCCTTCATTGTGGATTGTAATATCGAAGTTGCTTGTTAGTCCTAAAGCCGTTACAGGAATATCGATATTTGAGGTAACTCGAAGTTCAGGTTCTGCCACATTAGTGACTGTTATGGTAATCGCTTTCTCGAAAACTCCTCCTCTACCGTCATCGGTTTTCACCCGAATGCTGTAACTCGTCTTAGTTTCGAAATCAAAAACAGAGGCTGCTTTAAGACTTGTGCCCTCAATAACAAACTGCGCATTGTCTGTACTTCCTGTTCCCGTTACCAAACTATAAGTGTGTCCAGTAGATTGATCAGAATCTATTGTAGTGAAACTTCCTATCACCGCTCCCACCTGATTGTTCTCTGCAATGTTGGATGAGCTTATCGTTATGTCGGTTGGTGACAGATTGGTCACATATACTTCGCCTGTTAGTGAGCCTGACAATGGGTTATTGGCTGCATCTAAAATACTGCCATCGTCTTTTAGGTTTAGGCCTATGCTGCCTTGGCCTGATATGCCGATTACGGTTATGTCATAGGTTTTGGCATCTACTTGGGTCACAGAATTCAGGGTACCTGTTGCTGTGCCTGTCAAAATCACTTCAAAGTCTGTCAAATCTACGCCTGTTACATCTTCTGAGAAGATTGCTCTAAAGCCTACACTGGCTTTTAAGATTAGATTAGAGGTTTTTCTTGTGATTGAAGTTATCCTTGGCGCAGTACCATCAAAGGTGCTACTAATTGTATTGCCCGCTTTGTTGGAATTCCCAGGGGTATCAGTGACTTTATTGGCTGGAAGACCCACCGTCACTGTACCGTCTTTTCCTGGAGTAATTTCTACTTTCCATTGTTTGCCTACAACAACTTCTACCAAATTACTGGCTGTACCATTTGTTACTTGAATATCACTTAAAGCAAAACCTGTTACCACTTCATCAAAGCTAATATTCACTTCAAATTTGGTATTCGTCAATGTCCCTACAGCGGTGGTCAGCGTTACTGCTGGTGCTACTCCATCTACCAAAACACCCGCTGTACTAGCCACATTATTTAGGGCAAGTATGGCATCAGTGCCAAATTCATCTCGAATACTTCCTCCTCTCAGTTCGATTGAGCTTACCAATACCAAACCATCAGAATCTAGGTCACCTTCTTCCACAGTATAGCTGAAGGTAGCTGTTGTAGCAGCGATTACAGAGCCTTTCAGGCTCGCAGCCCTAGAACTGGAACCAATGGTCAATGGCAAACTAGGTGCACCTGTAATGGTAACAGGCAGAGCAAAGTTTACAGTAAAGCTCATCTCATCGCCAATGGCGTAAGTACCGTCATTTGGAACAGAAACAGAGGTAACAAATGATGCCTCCACAATGGTCAATGTTCCAGCTACCAGGTTGAAACTGTAGTTATTGTCGCTGCCCCCGCTCAAGGTAATAGGTGCTGTTCCAGCCACTGTGGTCTCATCTGCCGTTGTCGAAGCTGTTGGCTCTGAATCGATCACCGACCTATCATCACCATTTACAAAGCCTGAATAACTGATGGTAAACGCTGGATTGGCCTGCCCCACTGCTCTTTGTTTGTCTTCCGCAGTGGCGGTTAGCGTAGCTTTTTCAATAGTCAGGGTACTGTTATTCGTTATTAGTGAATAATTATTGGCCGATCCACCAGACAGCGTGATATCATAAGTACCTGCATCACTTGTCTCATCTGCAGTTGTACTGGCAACTGGCACTGTGATATCACTTTCCTTATCTCCGTTCACAAAACCTGTATAACTAATTGTGAATTCAGGATTGGCTTCTCCATAGGTCTTCGACTTATCATCAGCAGTTACTGTTAGTACTGCTTTGTTGATAGTAAGTGTTCCACTGGCCAGGATGAAGCTGTAGTTATCAGCAACCCCTCCTGTCAGGTCAATATCGTAAATACCTACTCCTGTGGTAGCATCTACCACTGTTGAAGCCGTTGGTTCGGTAGTAATCACTGACTTATCCTCGCCATTTACAAAATCTGTGTAAACAATGGTGAAGGCTGGATTAGCATCACCATAAGTTTTAGACTTGTCTTCTGCCGTAGCTGTGATAGTTGCCTTGCTGATGGTCAGGGTTCCGCTCGTTAAGTTGAAGCTGTAATTAACAGCTGTTCCACCAGCAAGGTCGATATCATAAGTTCCTACTCCTGTTGTAGCATCTGCGGTTGTTGAAGCGCTTGGTTCGGTAGTAATCACTGACTTATCGTCTCCATTCACAAAGCCTGTGTAAGCAATGGTGAAAGCTGGATTGTCTTCGCCATAGGTTTTAGACTTGTCTTCTGCCGTGGCAGTTAGTGTAGCCTTACCGATAGTCAGGGTTCCGCTTGTTAAGTTGAAGCTGTAGTTATCAGCTGTTCCACCTGCAAGGTCGATGTCATAAGTTCCTACACCGGTTGTCGCATCTGCTGTTGTTGAAACGGTTGGTTCGGTAGTAATCACTGACTTATCCTCACCATTTACAAAACCTGTGTATGCAATGGTGAAGGCTGGATTGACTTCGCCATAAGTTTTAGACTTGTCATCAGCTGTGGCAGTTAAGGTTGCCTTGCCGATAGTCAGGGTTCCGCTTGTTAAGTTGAAGCTGTAGTTATCAGCTGTTCCACCTGCAAGGTCGATATCATATTTTCCTACACCTGTTGTCGCATCTGCTGTTGTTGAAGCAGTTGGCTCGGTAGCAATCACTGACTTATCCTCGCCATTCACAAAACCTGTGTAAACAATGGTGAATGCTGGGTTCGCTTCGCCATAAGTTTTAGACTTATCTTCTGCCGTGGCAGTGATGATTGCCTTATTAACCGTCAGGTCTTGGGTTGCATCAGTAGCGGCTGCATAGCTGGCATCTCCAGCTTGCGAAGCCGTAATGGTTGTTTTACCAGCACCAACAATGGTGACTGTATTTCCGCTAACAGTCGCCACACTAGTGTTCGAACTAACATAAGTAACAGCCAGATTAGAAGAAGCCGTAGCTGTCAGGTCAAAATTCGCATCGCCATAGGTTTTGGCTTCCAAAGTATTGAAAGTGATGCTTTGGCTGATTTTACTAACCTCACCTTGCAAGCTACTTTCTACAGCTGTTCCTGCATTCAATCCATCATTTGGTGTTACTTCAAAGCTGATGTACTTATCTACATCGGCACTGGTTAGATCATAAGTTAAAGCTGTTGCTCCAGTAATGGCTGTTTTATTGGTGCCATTGGAATCGTCCGATCTGTACCATATGAAAGTGGAACCACTTTCGGCATCATTATCAGCATCACCATAAGTATAAGATCCTGTCAAGGTTTCGCCTACTGTCAAGGTTCCTGTAAAATCTACACCTGTTGCTGTAGGTAAAGCATTCAAGGAAATATTGACTCCAGTGGCATCTGAGGCTAAACTATTCCCGCCAAAATCGGTGACCAAATTATTGTTGTTGGCATAAGTGATGTTCAGATTCAACAGAGCATTGGTCAAATCAGCAACGGTCAATACCAGTTTGTTGTCTTCAGCAGTTCCATCAGTTATGGTTTGAACTGTGAAATTGATGCTATTGGCATCAGTCACGGTGAAATCTGTTGGGTGAGTACCTAGCGTTTTAACTGGCTCGCTGAAGGTTAGAGTGATTTGAGTTTCGCTGTCCTTAGTAGCACTTACCAAAGTTGGAGCTGTTTGATCTAAATCGATAATTGCGCCTGTCCCATCCAATGGATAAACATTTCCAGCCAAATCTGTAATTGTACTTCCACCTGAGTGAAGCACTTCAAAATCGCCCAATAAAGCGCTGAGTGAATTGAATGTCAATACTATCTTATTATCTCCTACAGTTCCGTCTGAAGCTGAAACAGCATTTTCAAACTTGCCATTTCCACCATAAACCGTAATGCTGGTATGACCATTAGCTCCTGGCGCTACCACCTCACTAAAGGTTAAAGTGATCTGAGTGTCACTGTCCTTTGTAGCACTTACCAGACTTGGAGCCGTTTCATCATTGGTCACATTGATAGATGTAGCCGCAGTATTGTTATTACCAGCAATATCCGTTGTCTTGTTGGCTGCAACACCAACAGTTACCTGACCATCGGCTGATGGAGTGATTTTCGCAGTATAAACACTTGCGCTCGTGGCGCTAAAGCTACCCGCTGTTCCATTGGTTACAGAAATATCATTTACATCGAAGCCTGACACATCTTCTGAGAAAGTGAAGGTAGCCGTAAATGAACCTCTTTGAGGGTCATTGGCATTGCTTGTAATAGTTACGGTTGGCTGAGTGAGTTCAATTACTAAGGTTTTAGCTGCTGAAACAGGAGAATAATTCCCCGCATTATCTAACTCCTTTGCGGTAATTGAATAAGTACCCGCTGACAAGCTTGTTCCTTCATGGTCGAACAACCAGGTTCCTTGAGCATTGGTTGTGGTAATTCCAATACTCGTTCCATCAATAAACACCTCTACCCTGCTGTTTGCCGTTGCATTTCCTCCTATAATTAAGGTTTGGTCATTGGTGATAAAATCTGAGTTCGAAGGCCCTCTATCGGTACCGACAGCCCCTACACTTGGAGCCGAAACCGGGCCTGTAAGGTCTATCTGCAAGCTAAAGGCAGAAGAAGCTGCTGACTCATTGCCCGCCAAATCTGTTGCTTTGGCAGTAATGCTGTAAGTGTTTTCTGCCAAGGCATCCCTAGATTGATCTAAAGTCCAATTGCCATTAGCATCGGCATTGGTTGTGCCCACACTGGTGTTGTCAATAAATACCTCAACCGTAGTATTGGCTTCCGCAGTGCCATGAATCTCAATGGCATCATCATTGGTCAATCCATCTGAGTCGCTTACACCTGTATCGTTGCTAATACCAGTTACCACTGGAGCACTAGGAGCTGTGATATCAATGGTTACACTTAGGGCTGTTGACTCAGCTGACTCATTGCCAGCAGCATCTGTAGCTTTGGCAGTGATACTATGTGTATTCTCTATAAGGGTTGAACCTGTATGATCATAAGTCCAATTGCCTGAGCCATCGGCTGTGGTATTCCCAATACTGCTTCCACCAATAAATACTTCTACAGAAGCATTGGCCTCAGCCGTACCGCTGATTTCCAGGGTTTGATCATTGGTTACGCCATCTGTATTGCTGCTTCCTGCATCTGTTGAAATGCTTGCAACAAGTGGCGCTGACGGAGCCGTTTCATCATTGACTACCCTTAGTTCTGATGCAGCTGTATTTCCATTACCACCCGCATCCTGTGCCTTATCGGCAGCAACATTTACGGTTACATTTCCATCAGCCAATGGAGTAATGGTAACCGTATAAATTTTCGCACTAGTTGTATTGAAACTACTTGCCGAACCATTAGCTACTGAGATATCGCTTAGATCAAAGCCTGAAACATCTTCGTTGAAAGTAAAAGTTGCTGTAAAGGCTCCACTTACCGTATTGGAAGAACTGGTAATTGACATGTATGGTGCTGAAGTATCAACTCTTACATCTGCAGCACCAGAAACACTAATAGAAGTGCTGGCATCATTTCCTGCTGCATCTTGAATTGTTCCTCCGTTAGTATTTATTGCAGAAACGCTAACACCATTGCCATCAATATCACCGGCAACTGTTGTGTATCTGAACACCAAAGTTTTTGTACCTGAACCACTATGATATGCTGCAGCTCTATTCTGGCCGCCCATGGCGATAGTAACGCTTGGCGTGCCATTGGTTTCATCTACTAGTACTGTTTCGCTAAATAAATAAGTAACATCCACGTTTTCTGTCAGGCCATAAGTTTTACCTACAATGGTACCTGTAGAAATCGATGGAGCGGTAATATCTACTGTAATATCTAATGCGGTTGAAGTAGCCGACTCATTGCCAGCGGCATCAGTAGCCTTGGCAGTAATGCTATAGCTCGCCTCTGGAAGCGATGATCCCGTATAATCGAAAGTCCAATCACCAGCACCGTCTGCCGAGGTATTTCCTATGCTGTTACCACCAATAAACACCTCTACTGAAGCATTCGCCTCAGCCGTTCCACTGATTTCCAAAGTTTGGTCGTTGGTTAAATTATCTGTGGCACTACTTCCAGCATCTGTTGAAATACTTGCAACAATTGGAGCAGCTGGAGCAGTTTCGTCATTGATTACACTGAGCTGGGTAGCTGCTGTGTTGTTATTACCTGCAGCATCAGTTGCTTTATTGGCAAGTACATCGATATCCACATCGCCATCGGCTGCTGGGGTTATCGTAGCTGTGTATATTTTGGCACTGGTTGCATTAAAGTTGCTAACGGCCGCATTCGATACTGAAATATCTTCGGAAGCAAAACCAGAAACATCTTCGCTAAAAGTGAAGGTTGCAGTAAAGGCTCCGCTGGTCGGGTTTGAACTACTAGTAATAGTGACTGTTGGTGGCGTATTGTCTACTTCAACATTATAGCTTTCTTCCGTTCCTGGAGCTTGATCGAAAAGGGCTGCACCGTCTGTTTGGGTGCCTTCAAAAATATCAATCATAAAATCGAAGGCCGCATGGCTAGTATTATTCGAGTTGGTGAAAAATGCTCTACCACCTGCTAGGTTTCCAGATGTATGAGCATAGAATGCACGATTTCCCGAACCAATAAAATTATCTAGTGTGATACTATATACTGAGCCTGAAGTTAACTGAGAAGGACTTGAAACCGTAAAAGTCTGCCCTGAAGCGTCAGTGCTATTTGAAATATTTATTGTCTCTTCAGAAAGTATCGCATTGATATCATTTCTTACGGTTGTATTAGAGGCATCGCCTTGGTAAATTCTCAGTCTTGCAGTACCTGAAAAAGTATGGTTACCAGGTTTCGCGAATAATGTAAAGGCAGTAAGGAAATTATTGCTCGCAGCCGTAAATGATTGACCAATCAAGTCCTGATTCAAGTAATCATTCTCTGTGGTTTGCTGATGTGCAACTGCTCCGTTACTATAGGTTATACCAACAATGTCGTTCGTACCAGCAGTACCATCAATACCCTTTAACTTCAATGATAGCGCACCATCTACTTGGTTAAGGTTATTCACTGTTACATCGTAAGTACGGGGATCTACTTGACTAACATTGGAAACTGAACCTCCAACAGTAGAGCTTACGGAAAAGTCGTCACTACTTACATTTTTTACATTTTCACTAAATGTTACCCGAAATACCGGAGTGGTGTTCGAATAAATGGTAGCATCGGTAGGTGTTTGCCTAGTTATTGACTGAACTGTAATAAGGTTATTCACCTGTTGCGCAGTACTTTCAACCGCATCACCAGTATTGGTACCGTCCGAAGGGGTGACTTCAAAACTAATGAACTTACCAGCGTCAGCGGTAACAAGGGTATAGGTTGTATTGGTTGCTCCCGCAATAGCTGCCTTATTGGTACCTGAAGCATCATCTGCACGATACCATTTAAAAGTAGATCCGCTCTCTGCATCGGACTGGGGATCAGAAAAATTGTAAGTACCAGTCAATTGTTGACCTACCTCTAGTGTACCTGTAAACGCCACATTGCTAGCCACCGGAGGATTAACAATCGTAAAAGATTCATCTGTACCTGGCGCGGTAGCCCCCAAAGGCACACTCAAGTCAGTTGCTGCTGTTCCTACAAAATAATAGTCGAGACCAGTATGAAAACCACCAAGATCGGGATGATAACCGTTTCCATCCGCATAAGGATTGCGGGTTGTACCCATGTAATTAGCGCTTCCCGAACCCGTACCTTTCTCCCAAGACCAGGTGTAGGTGCTTCCTGCGGTTAACGAAGCAGGTGTAGAAAAGACGTATGTTTCTTGACCAGAACCACTGGATACATTGATCTCTTCTGTTGCCAGTGGTGCACCGCTCACCGTTTGTCCTGCAAAGATTTTGAGTGTAGCGGTCCCTGAATAGGTATGAAATGGAGGATTCTTGTACAGTGTAAGACTGTGTAATATACCGGTGTTGAGGGCTTTGAAAGACTGGCCTATCAGGCTGCCATCTCCAGAATCCTGGTTATAGATGCCCGAGTTATTGACGTCTGCAACAGGAAATAGTTTTATGATGTTATTGCTACCCGCTCCATCAACACCTTTAATATCTAAGCCTATCGTTCCTTCCGAATTCGTAATGCCCGTTACTTTAATATCAAAAACTGCATCACTAATTCTGGTAAAAGATGAGATAACTCCCTCTCCGGCAACTGTACCGCTAAGCACGAAATCATCAGTAGAAACTCTGGCTACATCATCACTGAAAGTCACCCTAAATGTCACCTCATCGGCATTTGTAGTGGCATCAGTGGGGGTTTGACGGACGATCGAAACAACTGTAGGATTACCTACCTCAGAATAATTATTTATTCTTCCTGAAGCAATTAAAGACTGACTGATTAGTATAAAAAACAAAAGACAGTACAACTGAGTAAATGAGTACTTAAGCTCTTTCCACATTTCTATTGATTTTAATTCAATATGAAAGTGCAGCTGATTATTGCGAGGAAATTAGAAATGTGCGTGAACGCCTAATATTTGGGTGTGAAGATTGGAGATAAGGGAATTGAATTTAAGTTGGGAGTCGAATACTGGTAATGGTTGATAAACGATAGTCTATAGATAGAAAGCTTGGAATTTGGTACCTTATCTCATTTATCGGTATGTGGTAAAATACCCACTAGCTCTACATCAGAAGATTCCGCCAATTGGCGCGGGGTAATAACAGTTTCTTTTACTTGCAAAGAAGCTAAAGGTTTAGACGATGTAAACGACTGATGGAAAAAATCTGTACTTAATTTTAAGTCTGGATGCACCTTTATTTCAGGGTCTGCTTCCATTTCATTCACTTCTAATTCAAAGCCAACATTTTTGTAGACCATCGCTACTAAAGTAGAGCATGCCACCATTTTTTTCTGGTGGCTATTACTGTATTCATTAATGAGTGACTGAATGATATCAATCATTTTTTTGGCGCCCCATTCTCCTAAATGCTTTTCGAGCATTTTATACAAAGCACCATCTGTATAACGCAAAGAACAAATAACAGCTAAAAGCCAAGCGGCTTCATAGGAATACGGAATGGATACATCATCATAAAAAGTTCGTATTGCTGAATTGATTTTATCTTGGAAATGAACGGGTCGATTTTTCCTTCGGTACACATAAATATTTTTCACCCCTTCCCCTCTCAGAGTAGCTTCAAGTTCGGCTTGCCCTATTCCTGCACGACCTGCTTGAACAATTCTATCTAAATTCTCAGGTATTTTATTCTGTCCTCGATTAACATCTACGTTTCCCCAAATGGCCGCATGATAGATATTTCTGTAGTCTTTCCCTTCTTTACCTGGGTCGAACCAAGGAATTAGATAGAGCAACAGATAAAAAGCAGCGTGCATTCGCTTTTTTGGATCTTCTTCAAAATAGTCTTTCTTAAGTTCATCTAAGAATTTGACATAGCTGAAGTCTTGATTTTCGAAAATGAGAATATCTCCAATTTGCAGATCGGATTGCCTTAATACCTTCATGTTCTTTGAATTAAACCTCAATATATCTTTTAATGAAATTCGCTCAAGGTTTTGTGCGCCAGATGTCTAATAAAAGGCGTAAACGTTAGAGTTTAAGGAGGGAAGTAAGTTTACAGCATTTGTAAGCGATTGATCAAGTTGTCTTTATATGATTTTCCTAATGGTATTTCATTACCATTAATTCTTACCACAAACAGATTTAAATCAATGTCCTCAATTTTTGAAGCATTCACAATATGTGACCTATGGGTTTGCACGAAAACGGAAGGATCAAGCTTTTCGGCAATATCTTTTAGCGATTGCCTCAAAACATATTTTTTAGCAGGTACATGAAGTATGCTATACTTATCCTCTACTTCAACCCAGAAAACATCATCAATATCCACCTTAATTAATCGATTTCGCTCCTTTACAAAAAAGGAATTACTCGCCAGTATCACATTTGATTCCTCCTCTAAAGCTCGG
Source organism: Roseivirga seohaensis subsp. aquiponti (assembly GCF_001267955.1). Lineage (NCBI taxonomy): Bacteria > Pseudomonadati > Bacteroidota > Cytophagia > Cytophagales > Roseivirgaceae > Roseivirga > Roseivirga seohaensis. Next base: position 103,901 of record NZ_JSVA01000018.1, on the reverse strand, counting down.
TTATCCTCTGTATGTGCTCTGCAAAAGGCTAATTCAATGCTACGTTGAAGTGTGTCTGGGTCAAAAGGTTTAATTAAATAAGCATACGGTGCGGTTTCTTTGGCCTTTTCAAATGTCTCTTTATCATCGAAAGAAGTAATGAATATAATTGGTGTGTGTTGAACAGATTGAAACTCCCTTGCTACGTCAATCCCTGTCATTTCTCCGTTTAGGTTAATATCCATTAGAACAATGTCAGGCTTGCTGGTCTTGAATAATTTTAGGGCTGTTTTTCCTTCTTGGGCAACACCAATAACCTGATACCCGAGTTCATCAATGAACATTTCAAGGGTATCGGAGTAGTTGGGCTCGTCTTCAACTATAAGAACATTCATACTTTTGGTTAAGAGTAAAAGCAGCTCAAAGTAATGTATAACTCTTTACTAAAAACACCTTTTCAAACAACTTTCAAATAATTCCATTATAAGTACAACAGAAATCCAAACATCTCTAATTTTTCTATGAGTTAAGCAGTGGGTAAAGTCACGGTAAATGTTGTACCTACATTCAATTTGCTCGTTACAGCAATATGTCCCCTGTTCATCTGTACAAATTCATTACAGAGCTTCAGGCCTAAACCAAAGCCCTTTTCACCCCTCTGCCCTATGTGCCCTTGTACATTTGAATTAAACAGTTGGGCTAAAGTCTGTTTATCCATGCCAATACCTTGATCTTCAATTTCTAACTCTACAAAATCATTTTTTTGCTGAGTTGAAATCTTTATTCCACCTCCATCTTTGGTAAATTTCAGTGCATTGCTCAACAAGTTTCGGATAATTGTAGAAGTAGTGTTTACATCTGCAAAAACATACTTAGCAGATATTTCGCATACTATACTGATGCCCTTAGATTCGGCCAAAGACCGATATAGCTCAATATTTTCGTTTACCAAAGCGGATAGATCTAGCTTAGCAGGATGATGAGGGACTCCACCTGTTTGCGATGTAGCCCAATTGAGTAAATTGTTTAGCAAATGGTTCAATTGATCTATAGACTGATCAATCTTTGCCCCCATTTCAAGCAGTTTTTCTAGTTTTTCCTTCCTTATAAAGTATTCAAGTTTTTGCCCTACTCCCTGTAAGGCAATCATTGGACTACGAAGGTCGTGGGCAATAATGGAAAAGAACTTATCTTTAGTTGCATTGGCCTCTTTCAGCTCTTGGGTTCTTTCTTCTACTTTCTGTTCTAAAACTTCCCGCTGCTCGCTTAAAAGTCTCGTTTTAAACTGCTCCTTTTCCAGTTCCTTTTCGGCAATTTCCTTACGCATTCCTTTAATTCTGGCTGCTAGAGCAAAAGAAAGCAGTACTACCTCTATGGCACCTCCAAATTCAATTCCATAAGCGGTTACCCAATGCTCACCTATAAGCCCCGCCCCACGGAAGGTCATTAATATAATACCTAACATGTAGGGTATCCATGCAATTACATAATAAATGGCAGTGGTGTACCCTTTAAAATAGGTTCTCAGACCAATTATAATGTAAGAAGGAAATGTGATGATAACCAGTAGTCTACCAAACAAGAGTAACTCGGTAGCGGTATAAAAAAGACTGAGTATAGCCAGTAATAAACTAGCAAAACAAATAACCCATAAAAAAGCATTCATTTTTGGGTCGAACTTTTTCAAGTTCAAGAAATTAGCAGCAAATCGGCTTGAGAAAACCATACTGAGGCTTCCGAATGTTAGATAAATGTGTTGATCGAGGGCTGGGTTGTTCGGCCAAATAAAATAATACCCAAATCCATTTAGCACCAATGATGCGCACAATCCCATAATGGTAGCTCCCACATAAAAAAGATACGAGGTGTCTTTTAAAAACAGATATAACAGAAAGTTATATGAGGCCATTATGAACATCAAACCAAAAAACACTCCCAGTAAGAGCATTCTGGTCATTTGATGAGCATTGTATTCTGATTTTGGCTTGATTAGAATTGGTACGGCCATGCTCACAATAGTTTCTACTCGAACATAAATCGTGTTATTTTCTATATCTGGATCGATTGGAAAGGCATACACAATTCCGCCATAATCATTTGTTCGTGGGGAATAAGCATGCCCCGCCTTTTGTTCCTTCCATACGGTGTCGACAGACGTCTTTGTGAACACACTAATGTAATCCAAAGAAGGTTGGTTTATCTCTAGCATTAAAGGCCCTGATGGCGGATGAGTCAGTTCAATTCGAAACCAATAAGGCCTATGATCAAACCCAAAGTTTGGCGACTTAAGAGGGGTTGCATCAAAAGCACTTTGCACTTCACCCAGCTGTAGCTCATCAATTGATAATTTGCCCGCACTATCGACAAAATAGTGAATACTGTATTCAAGGTTTGAAGATGTATTTTGTGCAGACAGATTATGAGAGGTTAAAAAACCTGTATACAATACTAAAAGACCTATAATGAGCCTAAATTCCAAAGTGGTAAATAATTCAGTTGAGTATATAGTAAGCTAAGAGCAATCTATAATCAATTTATTAAGTGTACAAAACGAATTGATAAGCGGTGAGTCGTTCTGAGGTTTACGATTCTAAAATTCAATTGTGTATTTAAGATTTAATAATTCGTTTACAGTTTTTACTCATCATTTACTGGTCAATTCAACTTTCAATTTCCTAGCTTTGTCAAAAAAAAGCGATGTTCAATTTCAAGGAAATTCTATCTGTAACCCTGATCTTATTTTCAGTTATCGATATTCTGGGTTCTATTCCGATTGTTATCGACCTGAGAAAAAAAGTAGGCCATGTTCAATCAGGAAAAGCAACTTTAGTCGCAGGCATCTTAATGATCCTCTTCCTTTTTGTAGGCGATAATCTTCTGGGCTTATTTGGAATCGATGTGGGTTCTTTTGCTATAGCCGGAGCTATCATCATGTTCATTATAGGAATGGAAATGATTTTGGGCAGAAGTTTCTTTAAAAATGAACCTGTTGAAGGTGCAAATAACACGTCATCTATTGTTCCGATTGCTTTTCCGCTAATTGCCGGAGCAGGCACACTCACCACTATAGTTTCTATCAAAGCGGAATACAGTGAACTTAATATTCTGGTGGGAATCGTTGTTAACTTGGCCTTTGTTTACTTAGTATTAAAATCTACCAACTGGTTAGAGAAAAAGATAGGTGCAGGCGGAATCAGTGTTTTGCAAAAAGTATTCGGTATTATTCTTCTATCAATCGCCATCAAACTTTTCAAAGACAACATTATTAATCTATGATTATTATCTATACTGACGGTTCTTCTCGTGGAAACCCTGGCCCTGGAGGTTATGGCACAGTACTTAAGTACAAAGAACACCGAAAAGAACTTTCAGAAGGCTTTAGAAAAACCACCAACAACCGAATGGAGTTACTCGCTGTGATCATGGGTTTAGAAGCCATTAATGTAGCCAACGCCCCTGTAACCGTTTATTCCGATTCTAAATATGTAATCGACTCTGTTGAAAAAGGTTGGCTTTGGGGCTGGATTAAAAAAGGTTTTAAAGGAAAGAAGAATAAAGATCTCTGGCTGCGTTTTGCTGAAGTGTATAAAAAACACCGTGTCACTTTTCAATGGGTGAAAGGCCATGCGGGTAATATTGAAAACGAAAGGTGTGACCAATTAGCGGTAGAAGCAGCCATGGGAAATGACTTGAAAGTTGACACCGAGTTTGAAAATGGCATCAACGATTTTTAAGTTAAAAGGATCATATTTTATCTGAGTACCCAGAATTGATAATTCCCAATTCGTAAATCTAAATTCTAAGCTTCGCAATGGCCAATTCATTCTTTCAATTTAAGCAGTTCAGAATAGAGCAGGGCAATTGCGGAATGAAAGTAACCACCGAAGGTTGCTTGTTTGGTGCTCTTAGGCTAACACCAAGTACTTTCAATCCTAAGCGAATTCTAGATATTGGAACTGGCACCGGGCTTTTGGCACTAATAAAGGCCCAACAAACTGATGCCTTTATTGATGCGGTAGAAATTGACGAAACCGCATTTAAACAAGCGAAAGTAAACTTTGAGAGCTCACCTTGGTCCAATCGCTTATCTGCATTTCATACAGATTTACTCGAATTCGAACCAAACCACCTCTACGATTATATCGTCTGCAATCCCCCATTTTTTCAGGACAATCAGCTTGGAAGCAATCGCCAAAAGAATCAAGCCATCCATAATTCCAGTCTTACTTTTGAAGATTTGGCTACCAGCATCTCCAGACTTTTGAATTCTGAAAAAGGAATTGCTTCGGTTATTTATCCAGAGTATGAAATGAGTTTATTTAGCCAAAAAATGCAAGAAAGGGGTTTTCATGTAGTGGCCGACATTAGAGTTCTTAATCAAAGGAGCAAACCTGTTTTTAGAAAGGTAAAATCATTTTCTCTAATAAAGCCTGAGTTAGAAATTACCGAAACCTTGATTATTAAAGAAGAGAATGGCGCATACACCGATCAATTTACCCACCTTCTAAAGGACTATTACCTCCACCTGTAATCTGAATTTGAGCAGAAACTATTAATTGTTGCAGAGCCTGATTTATCTAAATATCTTCACCCCAATTACTCATTAAATAATATGCAAGTTTTAGGAATTGACATTGGTGGTACTGGAATCAAAGGCGCTATTGTAGATACAATAACAGGTCAAATGGTTTCGGAAAGGTACAGGCTAGACACCCCCCAACCTTCTACACCAGAGGCCTTGGCCAAAACTGTAAAAAAGTTAATCGATCATTTTGAATGGAAAGGCAATGTGGGTTGTGCATTTCCTACCGTGGTTATTAAAGGAAAAGCTATATACAGCAGCAATTTAGACGATTCTTGGGTGGGTACACAAATAGACAAAACGCTTAGTAAATATTGCGATGGTCTAAAATTCACTGTAATAAATGATGCCGATGCTGCTGGCATTGCAGAAATGCGATTTGGTGCTGGTAAAGGCCTCGATGGCCTTGTCATTACAATTACTATTGGCACAGGTCTAGGTAGCGGTGTTTTTTACAATGGGCAGCTCATTCCTAATTTTGAACTAGGCCGCATCTATGGCATTGATGGAAATGTAATTGAGCATTATGCAGCAGGTTCTGCCAAAACCAGAGAAGACTTAAGCTTTAAAGAATACGGAAAACGTTTTAATTTCTTTCTGAAGCATATAGAAAGAATCTGTTCACCAGACCATATTATTATTGGAGGCGGCTTGAGCAAGAAAATACATAAGTTCGAAAAGCATATTAAAATTAACACTCCATATTCTGTATCGGCCAAGCTTAACAATTCTGGTATTGTTGGGGCGGCCATGTATGCGGCTGAAAAGGGATAAACTCAGAGCAGTAACCTCTCCCCCCTATTTGCCTTATAACGAAACAGTATATTACAACTAAAATAATGGCTTCAACTTATAACTAGAAGATTCATTAGTCATAAAAAAAGCGGCTGAATCAGTGATTCAGCCGCTTTTTAATTCTATATCCTAAGGGATTACTCAGCTACAACGTTGAATTTAACGTCTTTCTTCACCGACTTATGCAAATCGATTTCAGCCTCGTACTCACCAATCATTTTCACTTCACCTTTGAAAGAAATTTTCTTTCTGTCAACTTCCACACCTTTGGCAACTTTTAAAGCATCAGAAATTTGTAGGGTAGTTACCGCTCCAAAAATCTTTCCGCTATCACCAGCCTTTGCTTTAATTTCAAGTACAGTATCTCCAATCGCATCAGCAATTGCTTGAGCATCTGCCATGATTTTTTCAGCTTTGTGTGCCATTTGCTTTACTGTTTCTTCAGTGTGCTTCTTGTTAGATGCACTAGCGATAACAGCAAATCCTTGTGGAATAAGGTAGTTTCTTCCGTATCCTGGCTTTACAGCAACAATATCGTTTTTATAACCTAAGCCCTTGATATCAGTCTTTAATATTACTTCCATTCTGCTCTACTTTTAAGGGTTCAAATTATTTCAAAGAATCAGTTACGTAAGGTAAAAGTGCAATGTGTCTTGCTCTTTTAACCGCCTGAGCTACTTTCTTCTGATACTTTAAGCTTGTTCCAGTTAATCTTCTTGGCAGAAGTTTACCTTGTTCGTTTACAAACTTTAAAAGGAAATCAGGGTTTTTGTAATCAACGTACTTAATACCGCTCTTTTTGAATCGGCAATATTTTTTCTTCTGTTGATCTCTGTTTACTGGTTCGTTTACGAGTGTCATACTGCTGCCTCCTCTTTTTTAGATTTGTTGAATGCGCCTTTTCTTCTTTTTTCGTTGTACTCTATCGCGTGCTTGTTCAAAGCAGTGGTCAAGAATCTCATTACCTTTTCGTCTCTTTTAAACTCTACTTCTAAAGTTTTGATTAGGCTTGGGTCGGCTTTGAATTCAATCAAATTGTAGAAACCAGTAGACTTGTGTTGAATTGGATAAGCCAATTTCTTCAAGCCCCACTTCTCTACGTTTATTATCTCTGCTCCATTGTTTTTAAGCAAAGTTTCAAAACTTCCGACAGCATCCTTCATCTGATCATCAGACAAAACGGGATTTAAAATGAATACTGTTTCGTAATTGTTCATGTTAATGATTTAATTATTTCGGGCTGCAAAGATAGGCAATTACAACAAAAAACCACACGAAAGTAAAAGATTGTATTTCAGGAAAATTACCTTCACAAAAAAGACAGCCATCTCATTAAACGCCAAACACTTAATTCATCGCAAAAAGTACTAAATCAAGGCTATTCTGCTGCAATTTCAAGCAGCACCTCACTTGAAAGCTCGTGTAAGCCTTTAAAGGTTTTTACCCTTGGCTTTATATCCAAATGTTTGGCGATGGTCTCTTGCTCTTCCATTACACCAGCAGATAGATATTGGTCATCGGTTCCATATACCCAATACACCTTTTTGCCCTTTAGCCGCTCTTTGCTTTCTAATGGAGGCAAATCAGGAGGGAAAATGCCTGCCCAAAGAATAAGTTTATCAAACTTAACATTGGTTTGGGTAGCAAAACGCGAAATGGTAGCTGCGCCTTGCGAAAAACCCAAAAGGTTCACTCGTACATCAGGTTTTAGCTGCCTTTTTATAGAATTAAAAACCCGATCCAAATAGGTTAAATAATTTTCTATGTCCGAAAGTCGATCTTCTTTGGTCATCCATGTAGCCCCTACTCTTCCCGTAAATCCCTCTAAATAATATCTAGAAAGCCCTTCAGGAGCTACAATTAAAGTTTTTCCATCATTCAACACTTCGAACTTTCTAATAAAATACTTAGCCAATTGACCGTGCCCATGACAAACCAACCAAAGTTGTTCAATATCATCTGAAGCCTGACCTAAGGTGTGAAATCTAGCATTGAACTCAAAGCTTATCTTGTGCTCCATTATGAATTAAGATCTTTGTTCGAAAATTTAAAAGGCAGGAAGTTATCAACTGAATCGGACTCGTAAACACTCCCATCCGTTGCTGGCAAATAGATTTTAATATGCTGCTCCTGATTATTTTCGTATTCACTCATTACCTGACGGCAACTTCCGCAAGGTGTAGCCATTTTAAATTGTTCTTGACTCGCTGGTTTGGCCACTATGGCTACTTTAAGAATTTGACAATCTGGAAACTGCGACTTCGCTGAAAAGAAAGCAACACGTTCAGCGCAAAGTCCAGCAGGATAACAGGCATTTTCTTGATTGTTTCCTGAAATGATTTTGCCGTTGTCTAAAAGTAATGCGGCCCCTACTTGAAAATTAGAATACGGAGCATATGCTCTTAGTGCAGATTGTTTAGCTGATTCTATTAAGTTTTGTGTTACTTCATCAAGCTCATCCGCTTCATATTGTGTTAGTGATACTTCCTTTTTAATTATCCTAGGCATTAATTTTTTCTTGATGTGCGCTTGGAATATACGAATCCTTTTTGATTCAGATGCTTGAATCAGGATTTGTTGAAATATGTTTGGGCGGCACAAAAAAAATTGACAGCTTGGCGGCCAAACCTAATGAACCTATGAATCGCATATTAATTCTTGGGGCTGGACGCTCTGCAACTTCATTAATCAACTATTTACTATCTGCTGCCGAAGAAAATGATTGGCATGTAACTGTTGGCGATTACGCCCTTCAGCTTGCCGAAGAAAAGGTAAAGAATAGTGAAAGAGGAAGTGCAATTGCTTTTAATGTTAGAGAAGAGCAAGAAAGAATTAAAGTAATATCAGAAGCAGATGTGGTGATTTCGATGTTACCCGCATCTTTCCATCCTACAGTGGCAGAAACCTGTTTATCCTTAAATAAACACTTACTCACCGCTTCGTACGTATCAGACGATATGCGGGCTTTAAATGAGCAAGCAAAAACAAAGGGATTGCTCTTTTTGAATGAGTGTGGCCTAGATCCAGGGATCGACCATATGTCGGCCATGAAGGTGATAGACAAAGTGAGAAGCAAGGGCTTAGAGCTCCGCGCTTTTGAATCGTTTACTGGCGGACTTTTAATGCCCAACCCAAATGACGATAACCCTTGGGAGTATGGCTTTACTTGGAACCCCCGAAACGTAGTACTGGCGGGCCAAGGCACAGTAAAATTTATTCAGGAAGGAAAGTTTAAGTTCATTCCTTACCATAAGCTTTTTAGAAGAACAGAGATGATCCATATTCCTGGACATGGCTATTTTGAGGGCTACGCCAATCGAGATTCATTAATGTATATGGACGTTTATAACCTCCATAATATTCAAACGCTTTTTAGAGGGACACTGAGAAGACCTGGCTATTGCAAGGGCTGGGACGTTTTTGTACAGTTGGGAGCCACAGACGATACTTATCAAATGGATGGTGTGAATCAAATGACGCATCGGCAGTTTATCAATTCTTTTCTTTCTTATAACCCAAATGATTCTGTTGAATTAAAACTAGCTCATTATTTAGGTTTAGAACTGGACGGCCCAGAAATGCATAAACTAAGGTGGTTAGATATGTTTGAAGAAACGCCTGTTGGACTTCAGAAAGGCACACCTGCGCAAATTTTAGAGCATATACTCAAAAAGAAATGGACGATTGGCCCTGACGAGAAAGACCAAATAGTGATGTGGCATTTGTTCGACTACGTTGAAAATGGGAAGACAAAACGTATTCGTTCGGCCATGGTAGCCAATGGAGAAAATGCCAACGAAACTGCTATGGCAAAAACCGTAGGTTTCCCATTAGGGGTGGCTACTAAATTGCTGCTGCAAGGAAAAATCGAAGCCCGCGGTGTGGTTATTCCTATTACCCCAGAATTCTATGAGCCTATTTTGAATGAACTTGACGAGCTTGGCTTCCACTTTATTGAGGAAGAGGTTGATTTAGATTAAGCGCATTCCAAACTAAAAAGGCCAGTTGATTTATACATCTACTGGCCTTTTTAGTTTTAGCCTCCTCCACTTTTCTTCTTTTCTTTCTTGTCCTTTCGTTTAAACAAGTTTCCAATTTTTGAAAAGATGCCTTCTTTTTCTTCCTCAGTTTTGGTATCGAATTTCATAGGCTTAGGTTTTTCATCATTGGTAAAAATCCGTTTAAGAAAACCATCTTCTTCCACCGGTTTACAACCCATTTGATTGAGCACTTCGATTGACGGTGGAGGAAATTTCGCCCTTGTAATGGAATTGAAATTTTTATCTCCATTCATTTTCTGCATCATTAATCCATATATAGGCAATGCGGAATTTGCCCCTTGGCCCATAGCGGTGGTTCTAAATCCAATACGATGATCATCAACTCCTACCCAAGTAATAGTCAATAGCTTTGGAGTAATCCCTACAAACCAACCGTCTTTATTCGATTGTGTAGTACCTGTTTTGCCCGCAATGTCATTGCTCAATCCATACTTCCAACGCAGACGAGAAGCGGTACCTTCATCGACAGTAGCTTTTAGCATTTCAATAATAGCCTCGCGAGTTGTTTCAGAAAAAGCAGGGGCTTCACTTACTTCTGGTTTGAATTCTGCAATTAATTCTCCTCTGCTATCTTCAATGCTTGTAATGAAATACGGTTTTACTGTTCTAGATGAATTGACATAGCTAGAATAAGCTTCAATCATTTCTATTAGGCTAATTTCGGCAGTTCCAAGAGCAATGGAGGGTACTTGAGGCATGCTAGAGGTTATCCCCATTCTTTGCGCTTGCCCTATTACATTTTGTAAACCGGCATCCTCAAGCACTTTCACCGCTACAGTATTGACAGAATTACTCAGAGCCCCCTTCATTGAGTAATTGAGGTCGTAATTTCCTTCGTCACCAGAGTTGGTAGGCGTCCAATTGTCGTAATTGGTATAAGTTACCTGTTGGGCAGAATAGTGTTTACACGGGTCAATCCCTGCTTCTAAAGCGGCAGTATAAACAATGGGCTTAAATGTAGAACCCACCTGCCTTTTAGCCTGACTCACATGGTCGTATTGAAAATGCTCGAAGTCAATTCCGCCAATCCAGCTTTTTACTGCACCCGACCGGGGGTCAATAGACAACATTCCTGTGTTCAAAAACTTTAAATAATGAACAGCACTATCAATCGGACTGGCTTTCACCACCTTTTTCCCCGACCAATCAAAAAGCTCCATTTCATACTTTACAGCTAATGAATCCATGATTTGTTTTTTGGTTCTTCCAGAAGCTTTTAGTGCTTTGTATTTGGGGAGTCTCTCTATTGTACTTTCAATCAAAGAAGCATTTTTCAACCAAGGTGCATTCTTTCCATAACTTTCTTCAAAATCCGTTTGAAGCTTACTCATATGCTCCGTCATGGCCTCCTCTGCCATTCTTTGCATGTCGTAATCCAAAGTGGTATAGATTTTCAAACCACTGGTATACAGGTTATATTTATCACCTTTTTCGTCCTTATTATGCTTTGTCCATTCTTCTAAAGTCTTTCTTACCTGCTCCCTAAAATAAGGCGCAAGTCCATCTTCATGGCTAAACCCTCTATATGAAAGCTGTAGTTTTTCCTTCTTAGCTATTGCAACTTCTTCAGCTGTTAAATAGCCATAGCGCGACATTTGGTTCAACACAACATCCCTTCTGGTTTTGCTCCTTTCAGGGAAAATCCTTGGGTTATACAGGTGCGAAGCTTTAAGCATCCCTATCAAAACGGCAGATTCTGTAAGGGTTAATTCACGTGCTTTTTTACTATAAAACTTACCCGCAGCGCTCTCAATACCAAAAGTATTATCACCAAACGGAACCGTATTTAAATAAAGCGTAATGATTTCTTCTTTGGTATAAGCTTTTTCTAAACGAGTAGCAATGATAGCTTCCCGTGTTTTATTAACTGGCATACTAAATATACCGTGGTTCTTTCTGGGGAAGAGATTTTTAGCCAACTGCTGAGAAATCGTACTTCCTCCGCCAGATGATTCATCTTGCAGCAATAGACTTTTGAAAATAACCCTTAACAAACTGCGGTTGTCAATTCCTTCATGATCATAGAACCTTGCATCCTCTGTTGCAATTAGGGCGTCAATCAAGTGTTTAGGAATTTCATCATAACCTATCGGCTGCCGATCGAAAATATAGAATTTACCAATGAGTTTCCCGTTAGAAGCATATACTTCAGAAGCTTTGCTCTGCCTAATTTCGGTAAGTTGATTTTGATTTGGAAGTGGTCCCCATACTTGCAAATAAACACTGAGGTAAAAAAGTAGAATTGAGAGGACACCAAACAAAGTAATTCTCAAAGTCCATTTTAAGAACTTACGTTTTGGCTTGCGTGATCTAGTCATTTGTGTCTATTATGGTTCAGCAAAAATATGCACTTGCCATGCCGAAAACATCATCTTTTTTAATATGCCTTCCAACTTCATCTGAACCAATATTATTGCACTGAATAACAACTTTTTTCCCGCCTTAAATTTTCATTTTGAAAAAAGTTTTCTCGATTTGAAAGAAAGGTTTGATGATGGCATTTCCTTTTTTTAGTATTCGGAATGAAAAGCATTTTCTTTGATCGTTCCGAAGTGCCTGAGATTCTGGATAAAATCAGAGGCTTAAACTTTCAAACTCAATATGATTTCAATAAACACAGAGTTGAACTTGGTTTGGAAGGACAAGATCGTGAAGCTTATCTGCGTTTGCCCCTAATCTTGACCTGCAATCAAAATCTCGTTTTAGATTTTGAAAAAGAAGTAAACTACCTAATGCTTTTGGTGCAATCGGGCAGTGCGTCTGTAGGCGTGTTTAAAGGAGAAAAATGTTTAGCGCACAAAGTATTCGGTGCCTACATGGTTAGAAAGAAGCAGGGAAAAAGCCAGATCAAACATCTCAAAACCAAAGGAAAATCAAGAGCAGGTTCTCGTGTACGCTTGGCCAGTACTTTAGAGTTTTTCGAAAACATTAACCTTAGGCTTCAAGATCATTTCAAAGAATACGAATTTGATAGAATTGCCTTGAGTTGTTCTAAAATTCTAATCCCCTACTTATTTGGGTCGAAAGAAAGCACTCCCTTCGATAAAAAAGACGATCGCCTTTATAAAATCCCAAAACACCTGCATCAGCCCAACTTCGAGGTTATGCTCGGTATGCAAAAATACCTTAACAAAGCCGAGCTGGTATATGACGATGCATTTTTTGAGCAGTTTGATGAGTTAAAAAACAAAGGCACTTCATATTGAAGCACCTTTGTAAAGTTGAAAAAATTAGACAGTTGACAGTCCCACAACTGACAACTTTCTATTATCCTTAGGTTGTTGGTTTCGATGGAGCGGCCACACTACCGTTCCAAGCTAGACCTGCTCCCCAAACAAGAACTTTATTATTTATAACACAAGCTTGGGTAAGGCATTGGGTTGATCCACTTCCCTCCGCTACTTGGTTATTTTTAACCCATATATATTTATTGGCACCAAGTCCGCTAAACTCCATTTTTGTCCAATTTGGTAAGTCGGGAAGGAATCCACCATAGGCCCCGGCCGAATTTGGAAGATATCGCCAGTTCCCAATTCTTATTACACCTAAACCTTGACTTCCTGTTCCTATACCAAATTGATAAGTGCCAGATTGCGGCTGATTACTGCTGTTATCTGATGGCGCTGAATAATCCTTTGTAGCATCATCAGCAATCACATTCAGGGTAAGATCGGCTCCTAATTGAGAGGTTACTAAGACTTTGAGGTTTGAATCGGCATATGGAAACCCATAAGAGTTTGAGTTCTTATGTATCACCTGCGCGTATTGGTTGCCATCACCAGTAGCAAATGGCACTAAACCTGGAAACATGCCATTACTGTTATTTGCAGGATTGGTCATTGAAAAATATCCCTCATTAATACCAATCATGATTTCTCTAAATACAGAATTGGTAATTGTTCTTTCCGCCAGTGTGCTTGACGGATCATTTATAGCAGTTCTGTTTTGATGTATAGCAGTAAAAGTTTTACCACTATCAGTGGACCAATTCATATAACCACCATCACATTCATAAATGATTTGCGAGGTTAAATTTGCCTTGGTGATGTGACAAACTTGTTTACCATCAGCACTGGTAAGCTCTATAATATTATCCGAACCCGTTGCAGCATTTTTAAAACTCCCTGTCATTTGAACTGGACTCCCATCTTTTGGAGTATCCGACAGTATACTTAAGGAAGCTGGGTAATTGGCAGCTGTAGTATCGGTTAAACTGTTCAAATAAGTATCATAAGACCTATAGCTAGCAGGTACATGATTGGGCGCAAGAATTTTATCCTGACCTGTATTGGTTTTTATTACCGCAGCAGAACCTCCCGATGCACCACTATCTGTCAAAACTGCCTTTACTTGCCCTATGATAGAATCGGAAGCTTTGGCAGCCACCATTGGCGTTTTGTAACCTAAAGAGAATGATGCTCCTGCAGAATCAGTTCCTTCAAGCGTTAGAGGCAGTCCAAGAATATCAACATTAGATAAATTAATCCATACCGCAGTATCAGTGCTAGTTCGTGAAAACTCTATCCACCCATAATAATCAGTCCCCTGGGGTAACGGTGGGTTTGGATATTTACCATAGCCTACGTACAAGCGACCGCTTTTGATTGTATCAAAGGTGATGGCCATGTTCTCCGTCAAAGGAGTCACAGCCCCCACGGTTATTCCAGAAACTCCAGATGAAGCATCGGCTGTTAGTAATACGTAAAGGGCTTTACTTGGGTCTGGAGAAGATTGTTTTGCCAGTATAGAGGATGCGCCTCTTAGGTTTGCAATTTTAATAGTAGTACTCATTTTTGGTTGGGTTAATTTTAAAATAATAGCTAATGTAGGTCTTTAAGCTCCGTATTTCATACCCCTAAAGTATTACTCATCCTATACTAATTAATAACCAAAAGCATTTCACTAAGCGTTGAACTTACTGCACCACCTCTCTGTTGGTTTTTTTGATATGAAAGAAGAAAAATCATTTTGCGACCCTGAAACTGGTGAGTGCACTCCTTCTGAATTGGGAGAGTTTAAAGCAAAACCAGAACTAAATACCGATAATGAAATTATTTATGTTGGCGACCCGATGTGTTCTTGGTGTTGGGGCATTTCAAATCATTTAAAAACTTTGAAATCTGAATACCCACAATTTAAATTTTCGATTGTTGTAGGTGGTTTACGGCCTGGAGGTGGAGAAGCTTGGGATGATGAAATGAAGAAGTTTTTAAAACACCATTGGGAAGAAGTAACAAAAAGAAGCGGACAACCATTTGGTTATTCATTATTCGATAAGGAAAGTTTCAACTACGATACAGAACCTCCTTGTAGAGCAGTTGTTGCTTCGCGAAAATGGATGGGAGAAAATGAGCTTCAATTCTTTGAGTCAGTTTCAAGGAAATTTTATGTAGATAATGAAGATCCTAATGAATCAGAATTCTATAGATCAATTTGTCAGGAATTCAACATTCCTTTTGAACAATTCAAACAGATATTCGAAAGTGATGAAACAAAATACAGCACTCATCAGGAGTTTCAACTTAACCGTCAGTGGGGTGTAAAGGGTTATCCTACGGTGCTTTTTAAAAGTGGGAATCAACTCTTCCAAATCAATCACGGGTATACCGAATTTGAGCAAATGCAATTTGTGATTGAGAAAATTCTTAGCGAGGAAGTAAAATTATAGTTTATAGACATGTTGGTATAAAAAAAGGCTGCCCAATGAGCAGCCTTTAATATGTATTTTAAAATCTTGGATTATCTCCAACCTCCATTCGATGCATTCACACCATCAGCAGCATCAGGACCACCATAAGTGTAGAACGGACGAGCAGCACCCATTGTCTCCAAAATTTGAGGAGCAACTGGTAAGTGAAGGAAAGTACCATACTGAAGTAAATCTCTCTTTCTCATTTCGTAGAACTGAATACCAATACTTGTTGCCATTAATTCTACGTGCCTTTCATGATGAATAGCATCCTTAATTGCAGCTAAAGTAGGTGCTACTGGAGGTAAATTACCTCTAGTTACACGAGTACCTGCATTAATGATTAGCGCAGCACCTGGTAAATCACCAAGGTTTGCTCTTGCTTCAGCTCTGATCAAATCGTTCTCAGACAATAAGATTTCCGGCATATCACCAAACCATCCAGCAAGAAGATAATCGTATCTGCTAAATCTGTAGTTAGAGAAGTGATAATAACCTCTTTCTACACGGAACGGAACAGAAGACTTGTATTGGAAATCTGTCACTAACCTTTGATCCTCAGGAGTAGTTGACTCTGGCGGGAAAGGGAAGCTCGGATCATCATCCCAATGCTCTGGCTGATCATCATCCATCATATGAATCACTCTCATATCAGTTTGTCCCCAACCTGGGTACACTGAATATACCCAGTGCTCATTAATCCATCTTACGTAACCATCACCTTGAATAATGTAGTCTTCTGTGATACCATTATCCGCATAGTTTTTAGCTCTTGTCCAGTCAGCCGCAGCATCTTCTGCTGCATTTCTTGGGGCATAAGCCACTAAACGAGCTGCAAAAGAGTTGATCAACTTTTTGAAATCATCACTGCTTAAATCCTCTGCAGTATTCATCCATGCTGCAGGAATAGTGAATGAGTTTCCAGATAGTGCAATAGCCTCATCCAGTTTAGTTAAAGCTACATCAAGAACTTCATCATAAGGGTAAAATTCTGCAGCAGCAATCTCTTCTGGAGTACTGTTTTCATCTACAATAAATCCTTTATCATAGTTCAAACCAATATAACCGAGTCCGATACCTTGAATAAACTTAGACCAAGCTCTAACCAAGTTATTATCTTCACCATTAGGCCCAATATCTAAACCACCATCCATTACTTGAAGTACTGTGTTGGCAGTAGAAACAGCTTCATACAGATTAGTAAACATGTAGTTAGAGTTTGAAGCATAGCTATAAGCTGGCTGGTTATCCCAAGCTTTTCTAGGCTCCCATGACTGATCTCTCATACCAAAGTTACCCCAAGAGCAAGTTAAGTTATCCGCAGCGGTTGAAAGCATATGAGATATACCATTTGTCCAGTGCGTTGGAGCATACCATGTAATAAACATACCACCAGCTAGAGTCTTAACATCTGAATCAGACGCCAATACTTTTGCCGTATCTGGGTTGTTTAAGTTCTCGACTTCCAAGTCGTGGCAAGCAACGCCACTGACTAAAAGAAAGGCTAATAAGAATCCTTTATATATTATTTTTTTCATATCAGTTTAGTTTTAGAAATTAAGTGATAGAGACAGAGCATAATTTCTGAAGTTTGGATAAGTACCTGTACCATCCACTGGGTTTCTAATAGAACCAACTTCTGGATCATATCCAGAGTACCCAGAGAAAGTAAACAAGTTACGTCCAATAGCTCTCAAAGAAGCTCCTTTAAAGGCGTCAAACCCTAAAAGATTTTGTAATTGAGTAGCAGAGAAAGTATAACCTAAAGCCACTTCTCTAACTTTTACGAAGCTAGCATCTTCAACCCAGTAAGAGTTATTTGAGTTTACATCGTAAAATCCTTTGTAATACTCAAGTGCTTTTTTCTCAGAATCAGCTTTTCCGAATTGATCCATGATACCATTTCTGTCATCTCTAGTTAACCATTGAGATTTTCTGTTGTATACATCTCCACCTTCTTTGATGTCTAACAACACATATGCAGTGAAGCCTTTATATCTAACAGTATTAGAGAAACCAGCGTAAAAATCAGGATTACCATCACCAATTTTAACGAAAGCATCAAGACCGTTTTCGTCTTTTAACTTAATAGGCGCTTCGCTAGTTGTTCCCTGAGAACCAGCTGGAACTACATAACCTTCGTTGTTCACTTCGTAATCAGAAATACTCTTTCCTTCTGGTAATTGCTGTGACATTTGATCTAAAGACTTAACCCAAGTGTTTCCGTAAATTGAACCGTAAGTTTCACCTTCTTTTACATAGAATAATCCATCCGTTCCGAAAGTATATGGAGCAATTGGAAGCTCAGTTACAGTTTGTCTTGTTCTTGAGAAAACTAAGTTAGCATCCCAAGTTAAGTCTTCGCTTTTAATAATATTAGCACCTAAATTAAGTTCAAATGTGTTTGACTCAATTGAACCTGCATTTTGGTATTGGCTACTAAAACCACCAGCGATCGGAAGTAATCTTACACTTAAGAATTGATCAGAAGTTACTGAATTAGCATAAATAGCTTCTAAAGTAAATCTGTTTAAGAACTCAGCGTTAATAGCTACTTCAGTCTCAGCAGTTCTAGATGGCTTAAGGTTTTTGTTACCCAAAGTTGAAGCAGAAGCAATACCATTACTTACACTGTAAGTTTCATATTGCCAATCAAAACCAGGTCTGATACCAGCAACACCATACGCTCCTCTAATCTTCAATTCTTGAACGTTAGGAATATCTATATCTTCAGTAATTCTGTATCCACCAGAAAGTCTATAGTAGTTATTCCATCTTTCGTTTTCACCAAACAAAGAAGAACCATCAATACGGAACATACCATCAAACAAAATCTTGTCTTTGTAATCCAAAGAACCAATGAAGAAATAGTTAGATGCGATTACTTCTTGCTGATAGTTAGAAGAAGAAATGTTTGCAGTTGGAATAGCTGACAAAGTAGGTAAGTCTCTAATACCGAAGTCAAAACCACTAGTATTTACATTGTGAATTTTACTGTTCTCATATAAGTAAGAGATTTTACCTTTTGCTGTAACATCACCAAACCTTCCATTAAGATTCATAGTAGTTTGTACTTGCTGAACATTTCTTTCAGAAGTGTTTTCACTAAGTGAACCTAAAGAGTAAGTAATACCTAGAGGGTCTGTTCCACCCAAAGTCCAAGTATCATAAGGAGAGTATGATCCTGAGCTGATTTCTCTAAACTCAGTAGAATAGCTAGCTTCAAAGTCAATCCATGGAGCTAAATCAAAATTCAAACGGTAGTTACCAATAATTCTTTTCTCTTCATTTCTATTTTCAGTTTTATAAGTACTGTAAAGAGGGTTAGACTCATTAGACCAATGGTTGTGTCTGTAGTAATAAGGCTGTCCATCAGGATTTGGTAAGAACAAATCATTATCTGGTTCTGCCAAAACAATGTTGAAGAATATACCTCCCCCACCACCTGGGTTATTTTGTGAAGAGTTTGCAATCAAATTTGAAGCTGAAAACTTCAACCAATCGTTAATTTGATGGTCGATATTCAATCTAATGTTTTGACGAGAGAAACCATCTGTATTAGGAATAATACCTGTTTGCGCATTGTTCTCAAACGACATAAAGGCGTTAGTGGTAGAGTTACGAGTAGAAACAGCTACATAGTTTGTGTAGTTAGTTCCTGTTCTAAAGAATGCCTCTTGCTGATCAATGTTTCTTCCAAATGGATTATCCATATAGTGATCTGCATCAAAACTTCTGTTACCAACAATATCAGGGCTAAATCCACCAGCATATCCTGCAGGATAAGTAACTCCATCATATTTAGTAAACTTATCAAAACTAGCATAATCAGGCGCTAATGTAAATGCATGGTGCTCAGCCAGATCGATAGTTCTTTCAAGCTGCTGCCATCCAATTTCATTTCTAACAGTAATATTGGTAGTTCCAATATTTTGATTCTGACCACGCTTAGAAGTAATAATAATTACACCATTACCAGCTCTAGAACCATATAGTGAAGCTGCAGAAGCACCCTTAATCACCTCATAAGACTCTATATCATCTACGTTAAGGTCAGAAAGACCACCTTCAATGATAACTCCATCAATCACCACCATTGGGCCAGACCCTACGTTCAAGTTGTTATCAGCTCTTAACTGAACACTTGCATCGTTACCTGGAGTACCTCCACCTTGAGAAATTCTAACACCCGCAACTTTACCCGCTAGGGCATTACCTGCAGAAGTTGCCGGAGCCAAACTCAAACGCTCTGCGTCAATTTTAGCAACAGTAACCGTTAGTTTCTTTCTAGGAGTACCAGCAGCCACACCCGAAACAACGATTTCTCCCAAATCAGTTGCATCTGGGTTTAATCGAATATCGATTGTTGTCTGTGATCCAATTTGAACTTCTTGAGTAATATATCCCAAGAATCTAAAGACGAGAACTCCATTTGCTGGAGCCGACAGTTGGTATGTACCATCTGGGTTTGTTGCAACACCATTAGTGGTGCCTTTAATTAATACATTAACACCAGGAAGCCCCTGGCCAGTTTCATCAGTTACTTTTCCCTTGATATCGCGATCTTGTGCAATAGCAGACAGGGAGACAAGCACTGACATCATGAAAGTCAGTAATACTCTCTTCATAGTTAGTAGTTTTAGTAAAAAATTATTTTAGTAAATAATTCGATTGAATTACCAAATGTAAAATAAAATACGGTCAAAGAAAACCCTCGCCATATTTTTAAGGCAAAAAAAGACCTATTAAAGTATTTTATTCTTAAAAAGCGATCGTAAATTTCAGAATATGATGGATTTAAAATTGACACAAAAAGCGTCAGTGTGACACATATTTGAATTAATTCAATATCGTGATTGCTTATTATGCTTTTTGACAAAAAAATTAACACTAACACCTATGTCATTTTAATTAATCACTGTACTATTCAAATAAAAAAACATCTACACTCTATATATCAGAGAGTTACAAATCACCATTTTTCTCGATAAAACCGAAAAAATAAACTCATTAAAAGTCCGATTAAATACATCTTTTTTCAGAATAAAATCCTTGGCTTTAAACTCCAAGCCTACCGACAGAACAAAATCGGAACCTATAAACAGAAAAAATAACCAATTATATAGAAGCCACCCCCTACAACAGTCGAGCATAGAAAGTCGGGTTTTCGCATAAAAAAAGGGCTTCCCGTCTGGAAGCCCCTTTAACCAAAACATTTGTGTGTGTACTCAATTAATCTTTCACATATCGAACTGCCATTTTAGCGATTGACGATATTTTACCGTGCTTATAACTTAACTCTCTATTAGGGATAGAGATATAATTACCAATTTCATTGTCAGAAGACTTTGTCCAAAAGAAACCCACTTGGTTTACGCCTATTTTCCCCATTAAAGGATCGTGATATCCTTCAGATTCAAATTTGAACAAGTAATAGTCATCAGGAATAACTCGATTAGGATCTGACGAAAAGCCAGTTTTTTCTAGAAGTTTATTCCACTCTTCTATAGTTGGGATTCTCCAGCCTTCTGGAGCAGCTATTTCAGCCTCCTTGTAAGACATTTGCTTAGAATTCCCCATAAAGTTAGCCGTCATCCAAACCACACCTTCAAACTCTTGCGTGGAGTAAGTCATACCATTCCTCCAATCCACCCAATCATCACCAGCTGTCCAATTATTATTCACTTCTGGACTCAGCATCACAAATTCTTCCGGAGAATTAAAGAAACCTTTTATAGGTAATGTCATCAGCGGGGTGATGAATGCTAGCGCGAAAAGTATCTGACGTATTTTCATATTCTTTATTTAAATCAAAGTTGACGAATAATTAACCTCTGTTAGTTGCAGTAATCCGTATTATATATTTTAGGTAATTCTTTAAGAGACATCGGTATTTTACCTAGTAAGGTTCAGCTTCCATTTTAAGCCTAAATCAAAACTTGCAAAACCATCTACCTTTCCTATACCTGCATTGAGTGACAAATTCTCTTTCATTTCAAAAGAACCTTCAATGGTAGGCTGAATTGCTAAAAAGCGACCATCATACAAACCAACCTTGAGACTAGGGAGCAATGTGAATTTAGATTTAGGATTTAAAGCATATTGAAAATATGTACCAGAAAACGTTTTTTGCCCTTTCTCTGAATTGTCGAAATTTTCTAATCTAGTATAACCGGCTTTAATCCGTGATTTATAATCCACTCCTAATCTAATGCCATATTTCCATCCATAAACTGTTCGATTGGCAGAAGGAGATATTTCTAAAGTATAATTGGGAGTCCTTGCTCTTTTATAAAGAGATTGAGATGAGGCTTCTAAACATATTAAGCTCAACATTAAAATGATTACTGTTTTCATGGTTTTGGTTGTTGTCATTCTGTAGCATAAAAGTACCTCACAACCAAATAGATAAGATATGAGAAAAACGAATTATAATATTTAGGTTTAACCCCAAAGCTTATAGGTATTTTCCTTAAATCATCTTCCTTCAAGCTAACTTCAAAAAAAAATGGAGGCCAATCCTAGATCGACCTCCTTCAGAACAACTAACCAATGAGCCATGAACGCTCACCGATAATCTTTATTGGTTCAATATTTCTTTGATATACACTGATATATCATGTGGTGCTGTTTCATCTCCTCCAAAGTATGGGTAGAGCTTATAATATAGACCCGTATCGCAATTTGCTCCACGATCAACCTCCTGCTCTATTTCTCCATTTAATAGTAAATAGAACTTATCGTCTACAATTTGAATCTGATAGTATGCTGTTTCATCAATAGCTACATCACCCATGTGATGGTAACTCACAACCCCACTCGTGTAGGCATATGAAAATATTTCAACCAAGTCTTTTTCTACACTATACCTCCAGCCAAATCTTACACTGTTTTCATGATGCAAACTGTTGCAATCAGAAAAACCCATTAGCTTGTTTATATCTTCTTGGTTCTTATTTCCTAAATCGTACCGTACGGTTTCATCAAACCTTGCTGTAAAAGCCAACATATCTGACTTTAAAGTTCCCAGTTTTTCACCTGGTAAACCACCTATCTTTTTACTGGTGTGCTGCCCCTTTTGCATAAGGTACTCTACCTCATGCTGTTCATAAATATCTAAGCACGAACTCAAACCAAAGAGCAATAGTATAAATGCTAATACTTTTTTCATCTTACTAAACTTTGGGTTTAACACAAGCCAGTACCTCACGTAAAAAACCATTTAGTGGGTTCCGATTTACGGAGAGCGAACCATCGCCCTTAAGTTTAGTTCTAATCACATTATGCTCTTCAGAAGAACGTTTCATTTGTTTTAGATAAAACCCTTCTTCAGTATTTGCATTCACAGTACTTTTTTTCGACTGCTCATTTGAATTACTTACCACATTCATTCGAGGGGGTAAGTCAAAGATCAGTCTATACCCTTCTCTACCATCAGTGGTCTGTGAGCGCTTTTCACTCATGTTACTTTCTCCTGCTCTGTTTATTCCATTAACCCCTAAAAGGTCTGACTGGAAATATAATCTGTTGTGCTGTCCCATGATTTCATTATTAATACATGTTCCAGATAAACTTCAAACCAAAGCCCTTCTTATCACCAGCACCATATTCTAAACCTAGCTTCCAAGCATCACTTAGGTCAAGTCTTACTTCGGCAGCTATAAATACCTTTTGTAATTCTGTATTATATGTTGCCAATCTTACAGAAGGTCCTACTTGCATATACTCTCCTACCGGCAGCATTACACTACTTTGAATTCCAGCGAAACGATCGTCCATGTATCGTTCACCAAAGTCATAATCTCGAGTGTGGAAATAACTTAAGTTGAAAACTTCTTTAAAATTGATACCAATTTGATACCCGAATAAATCACCTCCATAATTAAAGTAAGTGGGAGCCACTTGAAAGGTGAAAGGCTTTTCATATTTTGCCTTGTAATAATGAGTTTGAGAAAAAACTACGTTGCTAACTAATAGCAGGATTGCGATGATCATTAACTTTTTCATGACATTTAGATTTAATTGTTCTGTATTCCAAAGGTCATTGATTGGTCGGCCGATCTTATGGGCTTGTTCCCTAATATGAAAAATGTTGATTACGCTTAATAGAATGGGAGATTTGACTAATCATTATCATTAGGCAATATGTGGTAAATCCATATAGTTTTTAACCTATCAAGTGTTAGAATTTCACCTACTCGATTCTAGTAGTTATAGCAACTTAGTAATTCACCTAAAAAGTGTTTAAGCACTGATTTAACAATCTTTAACAGCGATTTTTTAGAAAGCGCTTTATAAACGGTTAACCTAGACGTTAAAGGATTGCTATCTTTGTCGATTAGCTAAAAAACACATGACTTGGTTTAAATCTATAGGAACAACAGAAGCCATATTTATAGGGCTTTTTATTGCTGCCTATTTTGCATATATCTTCCGGTTAGCCACAATTGCCAAAAGACTGCAAACCAGTTTTAGGCCTCTGTTGCTCAAAGTATTAATACGTACATTAGCATTCGCGCTCATCATCTTCTCACTAATGGGGCCATCTTTTGGAGAAACCACTAAAGAAGTTAAATCAGAAGGTAAAGACATTTACATTGCTGTGGACTTGTCTCAATCTATGAACGCGGAAGATGTTGAGCCATCTAGATTATCGAAAATCAAATACGAGCTCAACAATATTGTTCAAGCCTTTAGCTCAGATAGAATCGGCTTAATTATATTCTCTTCCGAAGCATTTATTCAATGCCCGCTCACTTACGATCAAAGCGCTATTAATTTATTTATCAGCACTCTCAAAACTGATTTAGTACCCAATGCCGGAACTGACTTTAGCGCCCCCTTAAATATTGCGATGGAAAAACTTGAATTGGCAGCCGAGGGACCAATAACCCAACAGAAATCAAAAATTATTCTGATGATTAGCGATGGAGAAGATTTTGGGGATGAAACCGACAAAGCAGCCAAGAAAGTAGTAAACACAGGAGTTAAGCTTTTTACACTTGGGGTAGGCACAGAAAAGGGAGCCAAAATTCCTGAAGGACGCTCTTTCAAACGAGACAGAAACGGGCAAGAGGTAATAACAAAGCTCAACTCTGAATCGTTAAGGAAGTTGGCCGCAGATACAGGTGGAAATTATTTTGAGATTAACGAAGATCAAAATGACGTTAAACGACTGATTAGAGCCATTAATGAAGTAGAAGGCGAAGTACGCGACACTCGCCAGATCGATGCTTCTGCCAATAAATTCTATTATTTTCTAGGTGCAGCCATTTTACTGCTCATTTTAGATGCATTAATTAGAAGAAAGACATTACGACTATGAAATATTTAATTACGCTCATTTTAGTATTTACTAGCATAACCGACCCCGTAACCAAAATTGCTAAGTCTAATGCCCTAAAGAAGGATGCGAAAGCTTTCTATGACGAGAAGAATTATGAACAAGCCATAACCAGCTATGCAAGACTACTGGATTCTATGCTGGTTGAGGATGAAGATGCCAGACTAAACATGGCTAATGCCGCCTATCTTTTAGCCTATGGCGACAAAGAGCTTTTGGGTGTTTTAAACGAAGCCTCAGAAAATCCAGACGAGCTTGACGAAAGCAAGGTAGAAATGGCAAGTGAAGGATTAAAGTACGCTAGCATTGCAAGCAATAATTATGACGAACTATCAGCCAACGCTCAAAACAAAGTAATTGCCTCTAGTGCATTTAATCAAAAGGGAATTATTGCTTATAAAAGAAGTGAAGCCGCTAAAGCCGAAGAAAAGAAATCTCTTACCGATCAAGCCTTAAATGATTTCAAAAATTCACTCCGAAAAAACCCTGAAAACGAATCTGCCAGATACAATTATGAGCTTCTGAAAAAACTAATCAGAGAACAAGAACAACAAGAGCAGAATAACGAAGAAAACAAAGATCAAGAGGAGAAAAAGGATCAGGAAAAGAAAGATCAAGAACAAGAAAAGAAGGATCAGGAAGAAAAAAACGACCAAGAAAAGAAAGATCAGGAGAAAAACGAACAAGAAAAGAAAGACCAAGAACAAGAGAAGAAGGATCAGCAACAAAACGATGAAGAGCAAGATCCTAATGAAGAAAAACCCCAAGAAAAAGACCCTCTTGAGAAATTAAAAGAAAAGCTTGAAGAGATGAATATGAGTCCGGAAAAGGCTCAGATGATTTTAGAGGCAATGAAGAACAATGAAATTCAGTATGTTCAGCAAAACAAAAGAAAAGCCACTAAGAAAAAGGACTCAAGCAAACCAGATTGGTAAACACTTAGGCAGCGGCATCTGGATTAGCACTGTCAGACTTTTGTTGAACCATACTTTGAGCCAGAGGCATAGCAATCATAAAAGTAACGCGATTATTTTGTTTTGACGCCACAATGTTGCAGTCGGCTAAATTGAAGAGTTTCTTTATTAAATAGAGTCGAAGTGAAAGCATGCTTGCTCTTTCGTTGTCATCAAAATTAACGCGATACGAAAAGAACGATTCCCATTCCGAAAAGTCCTTTCTTTCATGGAAGGCCATAGTAATGTTTACATTTACAAAGTCGCTATCCAACTTAACAATAAGTTCTGGTTTCTCTCCGCTAGAGAAATCCCTCATCAAATTAATTAGTCTTTCAAATGCCGAAACTGTTTTTTCAAAATCTGTATAGACATATACACCTTTAAGGTAGTCTTCAATCCTATGTTGCCTACATGCTGAATATTCTTCAAAACAAACACTTAACTGATCCTCTAAATCTAAAACTTTATATTCCAGTTTAGACTTTTCAAGAATCCCTTGTTCTATCCTCAAGAGTAAAAGTAGGTCTTCTAATATATTCTCAACATTATTTGCTTGATTTAGTATTTTACGAACCCTCCCCCTCATGGCTCCTTCATTCGAACCACAACCTACGGCCATTCTATTAATAAGTTCTGTATTAAGCTTTATTACAGAAATTGGCCCAGTAAAATTACGGCTCAAAATATTTGAAAGATCAAAATTGAATGGCTGAAACTGTGTAGTTGAAAAGGAAAGGCCGTCATTCGCCTTCTGATTCTTATTGTCCATGCTTTAGGTGAATGTGCAGATCACGATCTCTTTTATTAAATAGATCAATCTCTGCGGTTGTTCTTAGCTATAAATTTAATCAAGAGCCAGAGTAAAAAGCATGAATTGATTACCTACAAAAAAGAAATCCAAATTTCACCTAAAACATAGGTAAGTCACCTATTAAATGTCATCAAAAAGCCTTTTCTCTAATGCAAAAACAGCTAACCCAGCCATATTTTTAGCTCCGGTTTTTTCAAGAAGATTCCGTTTGTGCGCATCTACAGTACGAACAGAAATAAATAACTCATCTGCAATTTCCTGATTGGAATACTCTTTAACAATTAGATGAAGCACCTCTCTTTCTCGCTTAGTCAAAGGAATATCAACAGCCATTCTAGAACCCCTGGTTTTATCACCTCTAAGGTTATTCATAATTATGGTAGTTACCTCTTGTGAGTAATAAGTATTGCCCGCAGCTACTTCTGTGATTGCCCGCTTTATCTCTTCCTCCCCACTGCTCTTCAATATATAGCCCTGAATGCCATAATTGAGCATTTTCTTTATGTGTTGGGTTTCGCTTAACATTGTAAGTGCCAATATCTTAAATTCAATAGTTGCCCCTTGAATTAAATTTTTCACCAACTCTATTCCATCCATTGAGGGCATTACTATATCAGTAACAAGCACATCGAAATTGCCATTCTTGCTAATCATAGATAAAGCTTCTTGCCCATTATTGGCTTCGCCAACAATCTCGAACCTCTCATCCTCGTCTAGGTAAAATTTAATGCCATCACGAATCATTTTATGGTCGTCAACGAGAAATATTTTAATCGTTTTCATATGCTATTTTTGAGTTATCCAATGGTACATTTAGAATTAATGAGGTTCCTTTTCCTGGGAAAGAGTCAAGAATAAATTCACCTGAAAGAGCACTAGCTCTATTTTTCATACTTGCTAAGCCAAAGCCTGAAGAATTGAAATTTATATTATCCATGTCGAAACCCTGCCCATCGTCTTCAATTATTAGTTGAATGCTTTCGGAAAGTTTAAGCAGTTGTATTGAAACACTCTCCGCTTGAGCATGCTTAATAATATTAGTTATTGACTCTTGGATAATTTTATAGAAGCTAGTTTCAGTACTAACATTAAGTCGTTCTTCCTCTAAGTTAGTAATGAATTCGAAATTCACCGAAGAAGTAGCATTCAATTCATCTACTAAGTCTTTAACAACTTCTGTTAATCCAAAATCTTCGATAGCTTTCGGCATTAATCTATGGGCAATTTCGCGGGTTTGATCTAGCGACTTTCTTAGGTTTTGCCAGCCACGTTCGTATCGTTCCAACACCTTTGGGCTTAAGAGGTGTTTTTCTTTTTTAACAAACTCTAAGTTGAGCGAAGCAATAGTTAAAGTTTGTTGTAAACTGTCATGAATCTCGCGAGAAATACGGCTACGCTCATGATCTGCGGCATCTAAAATGGCGGCCAATACTTTTTCTTCTGACCTTATTCTGTCTGTAATATCAAAAACAGAAGCTTCGATAGATAACGGAACTCCATTTTGGTCAAAAATACCATGCCCGAATTCCGAAAGCCACTTTATTTTTCCTTCTCTATCAAGAATTCGGTAACTCAGTCTATAGGGCTGCTTATTGCTTATTGCTGCATTGAGGCTAGATTCTACAAACCTTTTATCGTCTGGATGAATTTGTTTTTGATATTGTAAAGGATCTATTTTTATCAGCTCATCGGCAGTAAACCCGGTTAACTCAAGACAATACGCATTTACATAGACGAATTCTTTGGATGGATATTTAGCGCTATACACTAGCCCTGGTATGTCTTCGACTAACGACTGATATTGCGCATATGATTTTTCAAGGTCAAGCGTGAGCTTTCTTTCCTTGGTCACATCCATTAGAGTACAGACATGTCTTTTCGGGAGTCCGCTTTTATCGAATTCTACATTTTTACCTAAGGCCCTCATCCACTTTACATCACCCATATTGGTCACAAGCCTCACCAAAACATCTACCTCATTAATCTTTCCTGATTTAAGCTTTGCAGCCAAATCACAAACTAATTTAACATCCTCTGTAAAAACACTTTTTCTCACATAATCTGTGACATCATTCTCAAAGTCATATTTCGATCTTCCTATCAGTTCGTAGTAATTTTCATTCCATTCCAGTAAATCGTTCTTAATATCCCAGTCCAGAATTATTTGTTTAGTACCAGAAATAGCCAAATTTAAAACCCTTTGACTTTCCATAAGCTGTTCTTGAGCAATGCGGGTGGCAGTTACGTTCATTGTTAAGCCTATCACTCTTAGCCTGCCGTTTGTGTCAACAAAAGTTTTACCTTTTGATCTAAGCCAACGCAATTCGTTGTTCTGAGTAAGCACTCTATACTCAAGTTCGTAATGTCTGAGTTTTCCTACTTTAAGTTTACTAAAAAGCATTCGTACTTTCTCACTATCGTCAGGATGAAGCACAGAATCCATAAATTGATCTTTGGAAGGATCGTATCTATCTTTTTCCTGACCTATAATTTCTAAATAATTATCACTTACACTTACAGTATTGGTTTCCAAGTCCCAGTCCATCAAAGCCATATTGGCTCCATCAAATGCAAGTTTTAATCTCTCTTCATTTTCTAACAATTCTTGGTCTTTGAGGTAGGAATCTGTAATATCTAAATTAAGCCCAATTATCTTATCCCCCTCTTCTTCGTTGATTCGGAAAATTTTGGCTGTTGATCTTACTCTCTTTATTTTTCCAGACTTAGTCTTAATCTCATATTCAACATCAAACACCCCTCTATTTTTTACTAAAGAGCCTAAATTCAGGGTAAGTAATTCCTTATAGGCTGGCTGAACATATTCGAGCCAATCAGAAATTTTAATTTGGTTATCCTTCGGAAGTTTTCTTTCATGAATTGAAGCCATCCCTTTATCCCAAACTAGGTAGTCTGAAACCATATCCCATTCCCAAACACCAGTTTTTGCCGTAGTAGCAGCTAACTCATACTTAAGGTTTGCATTTACAATCGCCTTTTCTTTCTCTTTGTATTCGGTAAAGTCTATATGGGTGCCATAGATTATAAGCGGCTTACCATCTTTATCTCTTTCTATAATTTTGCCTCGGTCTAATACCCAGCGCCATTTATCGTCTTTTCCTTTAACCCGAATTAATAATTCAAACTCTCCGCTAGTATTCACTGCCTCTCCGTATAAACCAGTATTGATTCTTTCTAAGTCGTCTGGATGGACACGTTCGTCAAAAAAGGCTTGTTCGTGAACAATCTCATCGAAATCATACCCCAGCATTTCTGCATAGTATTCATTGAATCGGGTCTTGCCAGTTTTCAGGTTCAATTCCCATGTTCCAATTCTGGCAGATTCGATGGCCAGCATCATTTTTTGCTTGCTATCCAACAATTCCTTTTCTGCTTTAACTCTGCCAGTAACATCTCTAAAAACAGCAAAAATAAAAACATCCCCATCTATCATAATTCTACTTAGGTTTACCTCGCAGAAAATGATCTTACTATTGCTCTTCTTTACATCCCAGAAAAAATTTGCCTGACCGTTTTTCAAGACGTTCTCAATTTGTTCAGCGACAAATTCTTCAGAAAGGCGTCCATTGGTTTGATATTCTGGAGTAAACCTCCAAAGTTTTTCATTTTTAAGCTGCTCTTCTGCTATACCAAAAATTGCTTTGACATTGGTATTACAATCTAGGCAGAAACCATCTTTTAAGATGACCATTGCATCATTACTCTGTTCAAAAATGGTCCTGAACTTCTGTTCATTTTCTTTTAAGTTCGCCTGAATTAGATACTGATCATGAACATCTGTTGAGATACCGATAAGAGAGGTGATATTCCCCGATTCATCTAACATGGGAGATACAGAAACCATAAACCACCTATAAATTCCTGTTGAGTTTTTAATTCGTACTTGTTCAGAAAAAGTAGTCTTATTTCGATTTGTTTCCTTCCATTTTGTCTTTATCAAAAGAATATCATCAGGGTGAACAAAATCCAACCACTTAGCACCGAAAAACGAATGATCGTGAATTCCAAAGTAAGACCTCCCTCTACTATTTAGATATGTCAAGCTACCCTGAGCATCAACGAGCCAAAGAATATGAGGTAGTGCTTCTGACTGAAACCTGTATTTTTCTTCACTCTCCTTTAGTGCCAAATTAGAGAGCATCTCGCTTGTTACATCTCTAAGCATTCCCGTCAAATCTTCTCCGTTCCGCTCCAATTCGCAGTACAAATGCTTAACCCCACCTTCAATATTCATTCTAAAATTGAAGCTAGCTCTTTCTCCAGATTTTAAGTCGAGGGTCAACTGAATAACACACCTATCTTCTTTGATTATTTTATGGAAGAAACGCAGTGAAGGCCCTTCTGAAACAGGCATGCCTAAGAGATTATAAATATTGTCGGACCATACAATTTTATTTGTTTTGAGGTTCATTTTAAAAGAACCTATTCCTCCAATCTTCTCCGTTCGTGACAAAAGCTCTTTGGTATTCATCAAATCGAGCTCCTTTATTTTACGATCATGTATATATTCTTCAATACCAATGTTTTCTGTATAAAACAAAAAGGCCTCTGTTTTACCATCATCGTTTATTACAGGCGACACCGTAATCTGAATATCGAAGAACATACCGCTTTTACGCTGAGAGGTATATTTACCTTTCCATTGTTTACCCTTGTTTAACTGCTGCTTGATTTCTTCGACAACCTCAGGTTCTATAAAATTAGAATCAAAAAGAGTAACCAATTTACCTAATGATTCTTCTCGTTTAAACCCAGTAAAACTCTCATGAACATCGTTTACGTAAAGTGTAATTCCTTCAGTATCGGTGATTACTATAGCATTGGAAGATTTATTAATAGCAGCGTATAGACTATTTAATTCTTGTTGATTTTCTCTCTCTTCAGTAATGCTTTTGATACTCGAAAGCAAGTATTGACTACTGCCAATATTAATAATTTGTATTGCCTCGGATGCCTCTATAACCGACCCTGAATTTGTAATGAACTCATACTCTACCGACTCGACACGTTCGCCCTCAAATGCCCTCTGATGATTCTTTTCAAAAGACTTCTTGAATTTTGGCTCAACAAAATCTACCAGTTTTCTTCCTTCTATTTGTTCTAATGAATAACCTATTAGCTTTTTAAATTGATTATTCGCCACCAATAGATTCCCTGCTTCACTTGTCAATGTAACGCCATCATTATTCGTCTCTAATAGTGAGTCAATCAACGCTCTATTACCTGCAATTGCATCAAAGAGTTGCTCCCTCTCATAGCGCCAATGGTCGCTTCCATCTACTTTCTTACCTTTCATTACTGCAATTTCCTTATGGCTCAATTAATTACTTCCCACCCTAATAAGACTGAAAAGGGGATTTATCCACTTATTGAAAAACACCTAAAAGAGTGACCTAGGTGGAACCATCAAATATGATTGAATTCGTTTTTATTAAATTAGGTAAAACACCTAGTCATTAATTTAAGAGTTTATGCCAACATTTCATCATAATAACCAAACAAATTATTCGCTCAAGCTCTTCACCTCGCTGAGATCACTACTTTATCATCAGGCTTTTCCTTTCCTATTTGGCTCAGTATTTCTTACATTTGCTAACACTCGTTAGGTAAATTAAATAATTCAATATGAATGAAGTTTATATAGTATCAGCAGCCAGAACTCCAATAGGAAGTTTTGGAGGTAAATTAGCAGGCTTTTCTGCCACACAGCTAGGATCGTTTGCCATTAAAGGCGCCTTAGAAAAAGCTGGCTTAGACCCTAAGCATGTACAAGAGGTTTTTATGGGCAATGTAATTTCAGCGGGCTTAGGTCAAGCTCCAGCTAGGCAAGCTGCAATAGGTGCTGGACTCAGCAATGAAGTACCTTGCACTACCATCAACAAAGTATGCGCCTCTGGAATGAAGGCCGCAATGTTTGCAGCCCAGTCGATTATGGTTGGTGCTCAGGATGTAATTGTAGCAGGAGGAATGGAAAGCATGAGCAATGTTCCTTATTATATTCCAAAGGCGCGTTTCGGCTACAAATATGGTAATGGAGAATTGACTGATGGCCTGTTGCACGATGGTCTTTGGGAGGTGTACAATCAATTTCCAATGGGAAACTGTGCTGACAATACCGCTAAAGAAATGGGAATTACCAGAGAGCAACAAGATGAATTCGCAATCAATTCTTATAAAAAAGTAGCCGCTTCAACTGCTGCAGGACATTTCAAAAACGAAATTATTCCAGTTGCAATTCCGCAAAGAAAAGGTGATCCAATAATTATGGATGAGGATGAAGAATTTCATAATGTAATGTTCGAAAAAATCCCTTCTTTGAGACCTGTTTTTAGTAAAGAAGGAACTGTTACAGCTGCCAACGCATCTACGATTAATGATGGTGCATCGGCAATGGTATTGATGAGCAAGAAAAAAGCAGACGAATTGGGCATTAAGCCAATCGCTAGAATTATAGGGTTTGCAGACGCTGCTCAAGATCCACTGTGGTTTACAA
This sequence comes from Roseivirga seohaensis subsp. aquiponti, assembly GCF_001267955.1. NCBI lineage: Bacteria > Pseudomonadati > Bacteroidota > Cytophagia > Cytophagales > Roseivirgaceae > Roseivirga > Roseivirga seohaensis. The sequence continues at coordinate 71,174 of NZ_JSVA01000018.1, read as the reverse complement.
CAGCCCCTTCAAAGGCCATCCCTAAAGCAATGGCAATGGCTGGCGTAGATAAATCGCAAGTAGATTATTATGAAATCAATGAGGCATTCTCGGCTGTAGCTTTAGCCAACAACATTGAACTCGGCTTAGACCCTGAAAAGGTAAACGTATTCGGTGGTGCCGTAGCCATGGGACATCCGCTAGGTGCTTCAGGATGTAGAATTGTAACTACACTAACTTCTGTGCTACACCAAAAAGGAGGCAGCATTGGAGTTGCTGGCATTTGTAATGGTGGCGGTGGCGCTTCAGCCATGGTTATTGAAAAATTATAATATCAATTATACTAAACCAAAAAGCCTTTCGTAACTTTACGTAAGGCTTTTTTTATGAAACACCTATTCTCATTCATCCTGATAATCAGTGGCTCCATTTCTCTATTGGGTCAGCAGAAGGTGGTAAAATATTATCCGCCAGAAAATAAAATCGTCAAAGAAGAATACTACATTCTAGATAACGACACCACCAAAATACATGGTGAGTATGTTAAATACTACGAAGAAGGCGGCATAGCTATGAAGGGTAAATTCGAAAACGGAAAACCCAACGGAGTATTCAACGAATATTATGAAAACGGAAAGAAGTTAAGCACCATTACTTTTGACCACGGAGAGAAAACAGGGCCTTTTCAAATTTTATCTCGTTCGGGAAAACCCATTCAAGACGGAGGCTACAAGAATGGAGAACTCAATGGCTTGGTCACATCTTATTACGAAGACGGCACAAAGAAAACTGAAACACAATTTAATGACAGCACCCCTATTGGTTGGGCAAAAGAATATTTTCCTTCAGGAAGTTTGAAATCAGAATTTCAATACAACAACGGCACCCAGCACGGGCCAGCCAAAACCTATTACCAAACAGGCGAAGTCTCTTCTGAATTTACCTATAAGCAAGGAGTAATTGAAGGCAAATACCTGACCTACTATAAGAATGGTCAAGTTGAATGGCAATACCAATATGTTGGCGGTTATAAAAATGGTCCGTTCAAGCGATTTGATGGAGATGGAAGCCTATTAGACGAAGGCCAATATGTTGACGGTATTTATGTAGGTGAAGTAAAAAGCTATTATTTAGACGGTTCTCTGAAAGAAAAATTCACCTATGATAAAGGAGCTAAAGTGGGTAAAAATTACACCTACTATGAAAGTGGGAAAATAAAGAAAATTGAAGATTACACGCGCGTAACCCAAGATGTAAACATTCAGGAATATTATGAAAACGGAAATTTAAAGAAGACTCAGTTCTACATAAACGCTTCTCCAAACAAAACTTGGGTTGAGTTTTTTGAAAATGGACAAAAAAAAACCGAAACACCTTACAGCAACGGAACAGTAAACGGTTTTTATAAAGAGTACAACAAAGACGGTTACTTAGAAAAACAATCGCCTTATCAGTACGGACGAAACACAGGTATCCAAACCATATTCTTTCCTAATGGAAAAGTAAAAAGTGAGACTAGTTATGTCAACGGATCTAAGTCTGGTAATTACACAGAATACTTTGATGGAAAAAAGGTGAAAATCAAGGGAAATCATCGTTACGACATGCGTGAAGGCACTTGGCAATACTACAACGAAAATGGAGTGGTGACCAAAAAAGAAGTCTATTCTAGAGGCAAATTAATCAGTTCGTCAGAAAACTAAACCAATCATTAAGCAAGAGTATTTTTTGACTATTTTTGCCAAATGATCCAAGGTATTAAAGAAACCAACTTCAACTTCCCGAACCAATCCCATTTCTACAGAGGAAAGGTTAGAGATATTTATTTCTTTAGCGATTTTCTTGCCATGGTGGCGTCAGATAGAATTTCCGCTTTTGATGTGGTGCTCCCGAGAGCAATCCCCTATAAAGGGCAGGTTTTAAACCAAATTGCTTCTAAGTTTTTAAAAGCTACGGAAGATATCGTTCCAAATTGGATTCAAGCTACTCCAGACCCTAATGTGAGTATTGGCTTAAAGTGCGAAACCTATCCTGTTGAAATGGTGATTCGTGGTTATTTAGCCGGGCATGCTTGGCGCGAATATCGTGCTGGGAAAAGAAAACTTTGCGGAGTAGAGTTACCTGATGGCTTAAAAGAAAATGACAAGCTCCCCTTCCCTATTATTACCCCAACCACCAAAGCTAAAGAAGGTCACGATGAAGATATTTCAAGGGAAGAAATACTAAAGCAAGGGCTAGTATCGGAACGAGAATACAAACAACTTGAAAAATATACTCAAGCCATATTTAAAAGAGGAACAGAACTAGCAGCCGATCAGGGGTTAATTTTGGTAGATACCAAATACGAATTCGGCCATAAGGATGGAGAAATCTACCTAATTGATGAAATCCATACGCCTGATTCTTCAAGGTATTTTTACAAAGAAGGCTATGAAGAAAGGCAACGAAACAACGAAAAACAAAAACAACTTTCTAAGGAGTTTGTAAGACAGTGGCTAATTGAAAACGGTTTTCAAGGCAAAGAAGGCCAACAAATTCCTGAGATGACAGACGAGGTTGTTAAATCAATCTCAGACAGGTATATTGAACTTTTCGAAAAAGTAACAGGTGATAAGTTTGTAAAACACCCCACTCAAGAAATCGAAAAAAGAATTGAAAATAATATCCTCGGATACCTAAATAAAAAATAAGACGATGAAATTTACAGTAGATAAACAAGAAAAATACACACTCTTAAAACTAGACGAAGATAAACTGGATGCTACTATTGCCCCAGGTTTGAAATCAGAGTTTGTAAACCTTAGTACTCAAGGTGTTACCAATATAGTTTTAGATCTTTCTGCCACCAAATATTGCGATTCTTCTGGTCTAAGCGCTATTCTAACAGGAAATAGAATCTGTACAGAAAATGAAGGCAAGCTTGTATTAAGCAGTTTACAACCAATGGTTCAGAAACTGATTGAGCTTTCTCAGCTACACAAAATTTTAGACATCCTTCCTACTTCAAATGAAGCCATCGAATTTATTACGATGACAGAGATTAAAAAGGAATTGGGAGCTGAAGAAGGCGAAGCTTAATTCAGCGATTTGAGTATAAAAGTAAAGATATTAGGCTCTAATTCTGCAGCTCCAGCTCATAAGCGCAACCAAACTTCTCAGTTGCTTACTATTGAGGGGCATCTCTATTTAATGGACTGTGGAGAAGGTACTCAACTTCAATTAAAACGATATAGAGTACCTATTCAGCGCATCAATAATATCTTCATTTCTCATTTACACGGAGACCATTATTTAGGGATTATGGGGCTTTTATCTACCATGCATTTGATGGGTAGAAAAAAGCCTCTTAACCTCTATGGGCCTCCAGGTTTAGCAGAAATTATCACCTTACAGCTTAAATACTCTGAAACCGTATTTAACTATCAGGTAAACTTTCACCCTGTAGATACAAAGGCCAATAAACTCATTCATGAAGATGACTTTATTAGGGTTTACACTATCCCGCTAAACCATAGAATCCCTTGCGCTGGTTTTCTTTTTGCTGAGAAACCAAAGAAGAGAAGAATCATAAAAGATAAAATACCTGAAGGCTTTTCTGTCAAGAATATCATTAAACTCAAGAATGGTGAAGACATCTATGATGGCGATGGTAACATTATTTTTCATCACACTCAAATGACTTTACCTCCAAAACGGGTTTATAAGTATGCATTCTGTTCCGACACCAAGTACGATGAGTCCATTATCCCCATCATTCAAGATGCGGATATGCTCTATCACGAAACTACTTTTATGGAAGAACATGAAGACAGAGCAGCAAACACATATCACTCAACCACAAAGCAGGCCGCTACCATTGCCAAAAAAGCCAATGTTGGAATGCTACTAATGGGGCATTTTTCCATTCGGTATAAAGAGTTAGAGCCCTTGAAATACGAAGCCCAGTCCATTTTCCCGAATTCTCACCTTGCCATTGAAGGAGAAGACTTTATCTTAGACGATATTTCTTAAATCCATAACCCATGGGCGAGTCGATTCTGAAGAATAAAAAGACCAACCTCTTCATTGTATTAGCTGGTATTTTCATCACAAATGCTCTGATTGCAGAGCTCATTGGCGGAAAAATTTTCTCTTTCGAAAAAACACTGGGCTTTGAACCTTTAGACATCTCCTTGATGGGAGATTTTATGCTTCAGTTCAATTTAACAGCGGGCGTATTACTTTGGCCCGTAGTGTTTATTACTACAGATATTATTAATGAATACTTTGGCAAAAGAGGCGTAAAGCGAATTACATACATTACCGTTGGACTTATTGCTTATGCCTTTCTGGTAATATATTTAGCCATCAAACTTGTGCCTGCAGACTTCTGGCTTGGAGTATTTGCTACAGATGCGCAAGGCAACCCATTCAATATTGATGAAGCATTTCAAAAGGTGTTCTCACAAGGGTTGAATATTATTTTCGCATCACTTGTAGCCTTTTTGATCGGTCAGTTTGTAGATGTTTACGTTTTTCATAAGCTAAGAAAAATAACAGGGCAAAATAAAATCTGGCTTCGTGCTACAGGCTCTACCCTAATTTCTCAGCTTATCGATAGCTTTGTTGTGCTTTTCGTGGCCTTCTATTTCCTTGGCTCTTGGCCTATAGAACAAGTTTTAGCGGTAGGTGTAACCAATTACATCTATAAATTTCTAATTGCAATTGCGCTCACTCCTTTGCTTTATGTCGCGCATTTCTTTATTGATCGGTACTTAGGGAAAGAAATTTCGGAACAGCTTCAAGAAGAAGCAAGTTTAGAAAGTGGAGATAAAATCTTTTAACGAAAGAAGTTATCTAAAATAACGGCCGTAGCAATAGCCACATTTAACGACTCCGCCCCTCCTCTTCTTGGAATATGTAACGAATGGGAAATATACTGTTCCAAATCAGGATTAATTCCTTGTGATTCATTCCCCATTAACAGAATACCTCTGTTGGTCAATTGAAATTTATAGATGTTTTCGCCAGAAAGTAAGGCTCCATAAACAGGCAATTCAGTCGCTGTAAAAACTTCCTTTAAGTCTTTATAATACACCTTAACTCGTGTAAATGACCCCATACTAGCGTTAATCACTTTAGGGTTATAAAAATCTGCCGATTCCAAAGAGCATATAATGGTGTCAATTCCATACCAATCTGCAATGCGAATAATTGTGCCCAAATTACCGGGGTCACGAACATCATCAAGTGCAAGAACCAGTCTATCATTAGGGAGTAGAAAATCATGCTCTTCTTCCATCGAAACAACCGCTAAAGCCGCACTATTGGTTTGAAATGTGCCCACGGCTTTCAATTCGCTTTCCGTCACTTCAATCACTTCCTTTACCTTAGATAATTGGTCTGTGGGTAACAATTCAGCGTAGGCTTTGGTTGTTAAAAGATAATCCATGACGAAATCAGACGCTAGAACTTCAGAAACGCCTTTTGCTCCCTCCACAATAAACTTACGTTCTTGATGTCTATATTTTTTTAATTGAAGAGATTTAAAGTACTTTATCAATCGTTTAGAAAGCATATCGAAAGCTATTTGTGAAGTCGGAAAATCTAATATTCTTAATTCTTTTTTTCACCATCCTAATCAATGGTTGTACAGGCGTCAGACATCTGGAAGATGGCGAAAAACTTCTATACAAACAAAGCATTGTAGGCGTTGAAAAAGCCAACAAAGATGCACTTTCTGAACAAATAACCCTTACTCCGAACACTAGAATTCCACTTCTGGGTCCACTTGGCGCGGCAATCTATGAACTTGGCGAAAACAGTTATGACACCGCAGAAATCAATCAGGACAGACGAGAATACATTGAGAAGATGGACAAAAAGATTTCAGCAAGGGAAGAAGATGGGAAATCAACTTCACGGCTTGAAACCAATAAAAAGAGAAAACTTGACCGGTATGAAAACAAATTACGGAACGGTAATTTACCAATGCGCACAGGAACTCCCCTGGCCGTATATGATAGCCTAGCCATAGCTAATTCAAAGGAGCGTATGCTCACTTACCTCAATTTCAATGGTTTTTTGAAAGCGCAAATCGATATTGAAGTAAAAGAGAAACGAAGAAAGGTTCATCAAAAATTCATTGTGGATGAAGGCCCACGCAGTTATATCGACAGCCTTACTTTAAGAACAGGAGATTCTACATTAAGTAACTTAATCAATGCTACTAAATCAAAGTCCTTCCTGAAAATTGGTGACCCTTACAGCAAAGATAAAATCGACCAAGAAAGGGAGAGAATTGAATCTTTAATGAAAGACAATGGCTATTTTAATTTTACCAAGGGCTTTATCGAGTTCGATGTATTTTTTAAACCAAATGAACTTGACTTATGGGTTTCAACAGTTATCAACAAGCCATCTGATAAGCCTAAGCATCAAATCTATCAAATGGACTCTATTATATTCAATAGCAACGGCAGTGATATGCCTACGGACACCACAGAGTATGAAAATGTAAGTTATGTTTCAGGCTTAAATTACTACTCCCCTAAAGTAATCGACACACGTCTAATTTTTAGAAAAGGCGAATTATACAACTATACCAGTGTAATCAATACGCAGCGACAACTATTGGCCATCGACATGTTTCGCTATGTCAATATTAATTTTGACACCACCTTAGTTCCTGGTAAAATGGTGACCAACTTCTATACCGCTCCGCTCAAGAAATATCAACTTACACAAGAGCTAGGTTTAAATGTAACCAACAACACTCAATCGAGTTATCCAGGGCCATTTTATAACCTATCTTTAAAAGACAGAAACGTTTTCGGAGGTTTAGAAATATTAGAACTCAATGCTTTTGTTGGAATAGAAGGAATCGCAAAATCAAATTCATCTGAATCTTCAAACTCTAACCTTCAGTATGGCGGCAACCTATCACTAAGTTTTCCTAGATTCATCACCCCCTTTCCTTCTCGGGAATTAAACTTAGGAACCTTCAACCCCCGAACTACTGTGTCTTTGGGGTATTCTTACACCGATAGAACACAGTACAAGCGAGAAAACATTAATGGAAATTTATCTTACAATTGGCAAAACCTTAAGGGTAGCAAGAACTATACGCTTACTCTGACAGACGTCAATTTGATTTATACTCCATTCAGAAGTGAAGAGTTTGATGCTTTATTAGACCGACTCGAAGCACAAGGAAACACTCTGAAGTTGGCTTTTGAACCCTCTTTTGTGAGTAGTACTTCCTTTAATGCTACTTTGAATAACGATTACTCAAACACCAATTCGCCCTCTTCATTCTTCCGCTATTTTGTTGAAGCAGGCGGAAGTATACTAAACCTTACTGGAACAGGCCTTCTGCGAAACAACGATTTAACCAACTATCAGTTTCTGAAATTTCAGGTAGATTACCGGAGGTATTATCCGTTAAGCAGAGAAAGGGCATTAGTATTCAGGGGCAATATGGGCATTGCTGACCCTTACAATGGAGCAGACTTACCATATGAAAAATACTTTTTTTCGGGTGGAAGTAATAGCAACCGCGCTTGGACACCAAGGCGACTGGGGCCTGGCTCTGCTTTTCCTTACCTGCTAGACGACAATGGCGATAACGTTAGAGATTCAGAAGGAAACCTTGTAGCCGACCGTTCAAAAGACAGTTATCGATTTGAACAGCCAGGAGAAATTCTATTAGAAATAAATGCAGAGTACAGGGCTAATATTGTGGGCTTTTTAGATTGGGCTTTTTTTGTAGATGCCGGCAATGTGTGGAAATTTCGCGATACCGAAGCGCCTGACGACCCAAGCGATCCAATTACTTTATCGTCAGGTGCCGATTTTAAATTCAATCGCTTTTATAAAGAAATAGCTGTGGGGGCGGGAATCGGGCTTCGCTTCGATTTCTCTTTCCTTGTATTCAGGTTCGATATTGGACATAAAATTCGTGACCCTCGCTTTCCAAACGGTGAACGATGGAGAAAACCTTTTACCGATACCAACCAAACGGTATGGAATATTGGAGTGGGTTACGCTTTCTAACATTAGCCGCATAAAAAAAGCGACTGATCAAAAACCAGCCGCTCATATTTCTATTAATTTTCTCAATTAGTAATTCAACAATTGAGAAAGCGTTCCTTTTACCTTTTCAGCAGTAGGAAGCATCTGTTTTTCTAAATCTACATTCAATGGTATTGCAGGCAAATTAGCCGCACCATAAGTCATTACTGGTGCATCCAGAATTTGGAAACACTCTTGTGATATACGCCCCGCTAAAGATTCGGCAAAAGAATTCAATAAAGGCTCCTCTGTAAGTACTAAAGCCTTATTATGCCTTTTTACTGATGCAATAACACCTTCCCAGTCTATTGGGTTTAAGGTTCTTAAATCAAGTATTTCTACTTGTCCTTTGAAAGCTTCAGACGCTGCTCTTGTCCAATAAACACCCATGCCGTAAGTAATCACCACACAGCTTTCACCATTTTCAATAGCCTCCTCAGTCGCTTCTTGATCAATTCGAGATTTACCTAGTGGAATGATGTAATCGCTATCTGGTTCAAATGTTTTTGCCCCTTCAGTCCCTGGTACTTTGGACCAATATAAACCTTTGTGCTCCAACATCACCACTGGGTTAGGATCATGGAAAGCCGCTTTCATCAAACCTTTCATATCGGCAGCGTTTGATGGATAAACCACTTTAATTCCTCTGATATTGAGCAAAGTAGACTCTATACTTCCCGAATGGTATGGGCCTCCTCCACCGTAAGCTCCAATCGGCACTCTAATCAGAGATTGTATTGGAAATTGCCCCTTCGACAAATAACAACTTTTAGAAAGCTCTTCTACCAACTGGTTAATTCCTGGCCAGATGTAGTCCGCAAATTGAATCTCTACAATGGCCTTAGCCCCAATGGCCGACATTCCCGCAGTTGACCCAATTATATAGGCCTCTTGAATTGGAGTATTGAAAATACGATCATCTCCATATTTCTGAGCAAGCGTAGCGGCTTCACGGAATACTCCACCTAATGTTCCTCCCACATCCTGTCCGTAGAATAATGATTCAGGGTGTGTTTTTAAAATATCATCAACCGCATGAAGTGCAGCATCAACCATCACTACCTTTTCGGCTCCTCTCGGTTTTCTTTGCCCTTTCTCTTCAGTAATTGGCGTAGGTGCAAACTCATGATCCATAAACGTAGTAATGTCCGGATCATCGGCATTGATTGCTCTTGCGTATTCTGCCTGCACAAAAGCCAAGGCTTCATCTTCTATTTTTACCAGTTGGGCTTCCTTCCATCCTCGCCTTTTCAGTTCTTTCCTTAACCTCGGAATTGGGTCATTCTTCAGGTGCTCATCATAATCCCCCCTGTACCATTCTTTTCTTACTCCCGATGTGTGATGCCCCAATAAAGGCACTTTCGCATGAACAAGAATTGGCGCCCTATTTTCTCTCACATAGTTAAAAGCTTTCTGCAAACCTTCATAGGAATCTACAAAATCACTTCCATCTACACGCATGCGCTCCATGCCTGTAAAGCCAGAAACAAAATCATAAGCATCCATAGCACGCATTTCAGCACCAGTCGCAGAAATACCCCAATCATTGTCTTGAATCAAATAGACGATTGGTAGCTTATGAAGTACCGCCATTTGAAAGGCCTCAGAAACTTCACCCTCTGTTACAGAACCATCGCCAAGCGAACAAAGCACAACTGGCTTTCCATCTCCCTTTAGTAAGTTTTGGCTTTCCAAATAATGGATTCCATGCGCCATTCCCGTAGCTGGTATGGCCTGCATTCCCGTTGCCGAACTTTGGTGAGGTATAGTAGGAAAGCCTTCTCTTTTTAAAGAAGGATGACCATAATAGGTCCTTCCGCCAGAAAAAGGGTCGTCCTTTTTAGCCATAAGTTGAAGCATGAGCTCATAAGGCTGCATTCCTATTCCCAAAAGGATGGATTCATCTCTATAATAAGGTGCAGCAAAATCATGAGGCATTAAAGAAAGTCCTGCTGCCAATTGAATAGCTTCGTGCCCTCTTGATGTACTATGAACGTATTTACTGCAAATCGCCTTGTTCTCCTCGTAGGTCATCGCCATGTTCATGGCGGTGTGCATCAGGCGGTAAGCCTTCTCCAACAATGCTTTAGATATGGTAATTTCTTTTTTCTCGTCTGTTAAAATCTTCTTCGTCTTGATAACTCCCATATGTGTGGTTATGTCAAATCCAAAAATAGCCAATATTTCTGAACGATGCGCTAAAAAACCTACCGATCGTTAGGCAATCTATTTTGCATACGGAATTGCCTTTCAACGGTTTGTTTTACTTTTGCATTATGACAATGACAGATAGAGATTCGATTACTCGGATTTTCAGAAATATTCAGGATCATATTTGTAAAGAAATCACCAAATGTGATGGCACAGGCCACTTTATTGAAGACCAATGGGAACGTCCGGGCGGTGGCGGTGGCATTAGCCGCGTAATGCGTCATGGCACCATAATAGAAAAAGGGGGTGTCAATTTTTCAGCAGTGCATGGTAAAACACCTGAAAAAATATTGAGCTCGTTCGGGCTTACTGAAGGAGATTTCTTTGCTACGGGTGTTTCTATAGTTCTTCACCCTGAAAACCCTATGGTACCTATTATCCATATGAACATTCGCTATTTCGAAATGTCGGATGGGAAATATTGGTTTGGTGGGGGAATTGATTTAACACCTCATTATGTAGACGAATCGGACGCTCAGTTTTTTCATGAAAAATTAAAGGCTGTTTGCGACAAGCACCATTCTTCATACTATACAGAGTTCAAGCCTTGGGCCGATGACTATTTCTACGTGAAACATAGAAAAGAAACCAGAGGAATTGGAGGGATTTTCTTTGATCACTTAACTGAGGATAGCACTTTTAGTAAGTCGGACCGCCTAGAATTCGTAAAAGATGTAGGGCTTGCTTTTGCCCCTATATACACTTACTTAATGCGCAAAAACTCAAAACTTCCTTACGGAGAAAGAGAAAAAGAATGGCAGATGCTTAGGCGTGGTCGCTATGTAGAATTCAATCTGGTGCACGATAGAGGTACACGTTTTGGCTTAGAAACTGACGGACGAATTGAGTCAATTTTAATGAGTTTACCCGCTCAGGCCGGTTGGGAATATGACTTTCAGCCACTAAAAGGAAGTAAAGAGGCAAAAACTCAGGCTTTATTACAAAAAGGAATCAACTGGCTAAAGCTTTAAATGATCGATCAATTAGAACAATGGGATAAGGCACTATTCCGCATCATTAATGGAGCGCATAATAGCTTTGGTGATTTTGTAATGACCTGGGCCAGCAATAAATTCATTTGGATTCCTCTTTATGTCGTCTTGCTTTATTGGCTATTCAAATACAAAAAGAACTACGGCTGGATGGCTCTATCTTTAGGTTTACTCATATTAATCAGCGACCAAACAGCCTCTGGTTTATTAAAACCATGGGTAGCCCGTCTCCGACCGTGCCATGACCCTGAAATAATGGATTGGGTCCACACTCCAGATGGTTGTGGCGGACGCTATGGTTTTGCATCATCGCATTCCTCAAATATGTTTGCACTTGCCTTTTTCTGCTGGTTTTGTTTAAAAGACAAGCTAAAATACATTTGGCTTTTGCTGCCTTGGGCTGCTTTAATTGCTTATAGTCGGGTTTATTTAGGTGTTCACTTTCCTGGCGATGTAATCACAGGTGCATTAATTGGCCTGATTGCTGGATACATTTGCTTCCGCTTGTTTACCTTTGTTTCAACTAAAAAGCAGAAGGGTTAATTCAACAATACAAATCAGATTTTAGTATGAAAAAAGATGCAATCGTTTTCAAATACTTCAAGCGCGTTTTTGAAGACTATCAGGTACTTGTGTCAGTCAACCCTATTGACTTTTCTGGCACCGAATTGATTATTCACCCTGATGGAAAAGTAGAAAAAACAGACATGAATTTTGATGAAGAAATTTATGATGATTTAGCCGAAGATGAATTCAAAGAAAGTAGTCCATTAGAGTTTCAACTCTATATGAAAAAAGACTTTTTTCAACGAAAGGAAGGCTAAACCAACTGATTCTCGTAAGCAAATTTCACCAAGCCTGCCAAATTCTTCACTCCTAACTTACTTAAGATATTCTTCCTGTGCGTATCTACTGTATGAGAACTAATAAATAGTTGTTCTGCAATTTCATTGGTATTTAGCTCTGAGGCAATAAGCTTAATAATCTCTACTTCTCTTTTAGTCAGTTGTACTTGATCTACAGCATTCTGAGTTTTTTCTAAGCTGTCAAAAAGTGATTCAGTCACATCTTCGCTATAAATCCTTCTGCCCTGTGAAACTTCGTTAATGGCGAAAATCAACTCTTTCTTTCCAGAATTTTTCAGAATACAACCTTGGACTCCCAGCTCTATCAGTTGCTTGGTAAACTGTGCATTGTTATGCATTGTGAGAATCAGCACATTCACCTTAATTCCTTTCTTATGCAGCTGTCTTACCACCTCGATTCCATCCATTTCGGGCATATTGATATCGAGCAATAAAACATCAACTGCACAAAATTCGAGTTTGCGTAGTGCGTCTGCTCCAGTTAAAGCACTATCGACCACTTTTATTGAAGCATCATCTTCAAGGATTGAAGATATGCCATCAATTACCACTTGGTGATCGTCAACTATAAGAACTCTAATCATTATTTATTGGTATATCAATTGAAATTGTTGTGCCTGCCCCTCTGCCAGAATCAATATGGAAATTACCGTTGAGTTTGGCTACGCGTGCTTTTAAGTTAATCAAACCTATTCCAGCCTTTTTATTCACTTCCTTCAAGTCAAAACCCACTCCATCATCTTCCACAATGAGGTTAACACTGTCCTCCCCTTTTGTGAGTTGAATATTTGCTTCTTTGGCATGTGAATGCTTTAAAATGTTGCTAATCAACTCCTGAACAATACGGTACAACTGCAACTCTTGTTCGGCCGTCAAAACATTATTGAGGTCGTTAGAATAGAGACTTACCTTGAGTTTACCTGTTTGTGAAATCTTGTCTTTCAGATCTTCTAAAGCGGGCACAAGTCCAAACTTTGTAAGTACCCCAGACATTAAATTGTGTGAAATACTTCTCACTTCACCTGTTGCCTGATCCAATAAATCAGACGCCTTCATAAACTTGGTATGGGTTTGATCATCCTTACTCAGGCTTTCGGTAACTACGCTAAAATGTAGTTTCACCATCGAGAGTATACCTCCGAGTCTGTCATGAAGGTCAATAGCAATTCTTCTTCGTTCAGTTTCTTGCCCTTCTAAAACGCCTTGTAGTGAAGCTATTTCTTGCTTTTGAAGCAGTTCATCAATTTGCTGTTTATTGATCTCTTCATTTTTATCTGCCAAAGCCTTTATGTTTTTTCTACGCTGATCAATCACATAAATAATTATGAAAGCTGCTACAACAAGAATTATGGATACACCAAGGATTATGGTTTTATATTTCCTTTGTTGAAGTGCCAAGTTCTTCTGCTTTTCAGATTCGAGTGCTAAAGAAGCAGTCATAACCTTAGCTTTTAGCTCTAGAATTTCATCATTTTTACCATCGACATAAATAACCTTCGCTAGCGAGTCTGATGAGTCAGTATATCTAGCGGCATCTTCAAACCTACCTTCACTTCTTGCTATTTGAGATTGGAGTGTCAATACCTCTCTAGCATCATCTAAGTATTTCAAAGAATCAGCTATTTCATATGCTAGCGTTGCATAGAATTTTGCACTGTCAAGGTTATCAAGTTTGAAGAAAGACATTCCCATCCTTCTATAATCAAGTCCTACAACTCTGAAATTCTTTAGTTGTTTATTCTGTTTTGAAGACTCAAAACTTTTAGCAATCGCTAAATCATATTCCTCTTTTAAATAATGAAGTGACCCAATATTTGAGAGTAAAGAAGCCACCATTTCTTTATTCTTTTCTTCATTAAATAACACCTCTGTTTTATTGTAGTAATACAATGCAGAGTCAATATTTCCTTCTATTTGGTGTGTCACTCCAATTCCATACCATGAGTTATTCTCTAAACGTTTATTGTTAATACTTTGAGAGAGTTTTATTGCTTTTAGGTAGGATGAACGAGCAAAGTCTGCCTCGTTCAATTCAATAAACACGGCAGCTTCTCCTATTGCCGCGCGAACTTGAAATTCAATATTACCCATCTCTTCTGCCAAATCCGAAACTTGACGAAAAGCAATTAGAGCTGAGTCATACTTTGCCTCAGCTCTATATTTTTCACCCTGTTCCCTTAATTCATCTAGGTCATTTAAATCCTGACCGAATAAAGGATTCAGAATGAAAATCAAAATCCCTGTAATGATAACTCTCATTCTTAATTACCAGAAACTGGAGGTACTGGAGGTGGTGGGTTATTAGCGCCTCCTTCTTCTTCCTCTTCGGGCTCTTCCGGGTCTGGATCAAACTTATTAAACACAAAGCCTTTGGATTGAAACATCAACCCAAAGTTCTTTTCAACTGAACTTCTTCTTTCTGATTTTAACATATCACACTTTTTTTGATTGAAGATAAAATATACACACATTGAATCTCTTACTTTTCTATGAGGGAAACAAGCCAGATTCAAGCTTAAAATAAGCATAATGGGCTTAGGAAGTAAATACCCAGAAATAGTGAGAATAATAATTTAATATTTCGGCTCTCAAGTTTTCCTATTAGCAATTTCTTAATACCTTTGCGCCCGGCAGAGGGGTGCGACCAGCTCCCGCTGAACTCCCCCAGGCTGGGAACAGAGCAAGGGTAAGCGGTTGTAGCGGTGCGACATCCTGATGCCTTTTTTTATCCCCTTCTTTATCGTATTATTACTTCCTAGACTTTTTGATTATGTCCGTTTATCTCGCAGAATTTGTGGGCACGGCCATCCTTATCTTTTTTGGGAATGGAACCAACGCTGCCACTACACTAAATTTTTCTTACGCTAAAAACTCAGGTTGGATTGTTACCACAATTGGCTGGGGCCTAGCCGTTACTTTTGGCATTTACGCAGTTGGCCAAATTAGTGGAGCACATATCAATCCTGCCGTAACTCTTTCACTCGCCATGACTGGTGATTTTGAATGGAACTTAGTGCCTGGTTATATTATTGCCCAAGTACTTGGCGCAATGGCAGGTGCTTCGTTTACTTGGCTACAGTATTTACCACACTGGGATAAAACCGAAGATAAAGGCGCGAAACTAGGAGTTTTTTGTACAGGAGGAGCCATTGACCAAAAAGGAGCTAACTTATTGAGTGAAGTTCTTGGCACAATGGTGTTGATTTTTGGCTTACTAATGATTGGTGCTAATCAGTTTGTAGAAGGCTTAAACCCTTTAGTTGTTGGCGGACTCATCGTTGTTATTGGTATGGCGCAAGGCGGCTCAACCGGATATGCAATTAATCCTGCAAGAGATTTTGGCCCCAGACTCGCACATTTTCTATTGCCCATAAAAGGAAAAGGAAATTCGAAATGGAGTTATGCTTGGATTCCTATTATAGGGCCTATCATCGGAGGCGGACTTGGGGCTGGACTTTATCAATTAGCTTTTAATGGTACGACAGGAATTCTTACCTGGTCTTGTATTGTGAGTAGCATTTTGATAATTGCTTACGCCATTGCAGAAGAGGCAAAGAAAAAATAGCAACTCTCGGTTTCAAAACTTATACAGCAATCCCAAAATGGGATTCTATTTAAGCCGAAAAACCCGTTAAAATCATTTTTACGCAATGGCATTCCATTTGAATACTCAATATCAGTATATAAACATGAGTATTATGAGAACTGCAACATTACAAAACCAGGGTCAGGCAAGAGTAAGAAGAACTGCTTCAAAAAAATCCAATTCCTTTATCAAACTTACCTTTAGTATTCTTTCGGCATTCATCGTTTATCAAACGTTTATTTCGGTAATGGGGCTTATTGGCTAAACCGCAAGATCAACTAAGGATTATTAAAATGCATAAACAATTTCTTGTTCTATGCATTTCTGCGTTTTGAGTAGGCTTATTTATTCCCACAGGCCAAGGAGATTCCCAATTCGGGACAAGCTCAATAAGAAAAAGTGGGTTTAAACCCGCTCAGGGCACTGGCACCCTATTTGGATACTTACTACCGAACTTAAATACAGAAATTATGAAAGCTGCAACAACACAAACTACCACCTCTAAAAAAACCAATTCATTAACAAAATTAGTAGTTGCTGTTTTCGTAACCTTCATTGCTTACCAAACACTCATTTCAGTAACAGGAATTATAGGCTAAGCCGAAAAAAAGTAGAGTAATTAAAAAATGCATAGACAATCCCTGACCGTCTATGCATTTCTGTTTTAAAAGAATTGGGCATCATTTCTTCCCACCCATCATCAACAATTCGTTTAGATTAATCTCAGTCACGAATCGTTTTTCACCAGCCGAGTTTTCGTACGACCTGTGCACCAACTTTCCTTCAATACAAACTTCCGCACCTTTCTTTAAATACTCAGCAGCTATCTCTCCTACCTTGCCCCAGGCAATGATATTATGCCATTGTGTATCTTCTACTTTGTCTCCGTCTGCATTTTTGTAGGCATCTGTAGTGGCCAATGAAAACGTAGTAAGTTTTTTACCTGATGTTAAGTTTTTCACTTCTGGATCTTGACCTAATCTTCCGATCAACTGTACACTGTTTCTTAAATTTCTCATGATATAAATTGTTTAATTTTAAAGTTTGTTGTCCGCTCGGTTTGTATTTCCGAATTGACAATGGCAAAGTAACAGCAGGTCGAAAAGTAAAGTCGGTTGGTAAGCATTTGTAGTCGGGTAACATTCGTTTGTAAGCGTTTACAATTGGATATATCACTCTTTTACAATAACTTAACTTCCAACTGGGAAAAGTGGTAGTTTTCGTTTTTTAGATTTTTCATCATGGAAGAAAGACAATGTTTAGAGTGTGGAGACGCGATGTACGGCAGAATCGATAAAAAATTTTGCTCAGATCAGTGTCGTAACACCTTTAATAACCGACAGAATAGCGACTCAAATAATTACGTGCGCAACGTGCACAATTTATTGAGAAGAAACAGGCGAATTTTGGAGGAACTCAATCCTGATGGCAAATCGAAAACCACCAGAAACAAACTCATAGAAAAGGGATTCGACTTTAACTATCACACTTCTACTTACACTACAAAAGCAGGCGCCACCTATTACTTTTGCTATGAATACGGCTACTTGCCATTAGAGGGCGATACTTTTGCCTTGGTGAAAAAGCTCGAAGAACTGAACTAGGTTTAGTTTCAAGATAATTTCTGCCGTCAATAAAAAGTTGTGTTTATAAGGGCGCTTCAAGCAAACAAAAACATTAGCTTTGTAATGCATTGCAAATCAATCTAAAATAGACAAAATGAAGTTCTTTATCGACACCGCGAATCTTGATGAAATAAGAGAAGCCTACGACTTAGGCGTGTTAGATGGTGTAACCACCAACCCTTCTTTAATGGCTAAAGAAGGCATTTCTGGCCACGATAACGTAATAGCCCATTATAAGGCGATTTGTGATATTGTAGACGACAACGTAAGTGCCGAGGTAATTGCTACCGATTACGAAGGCATGTTGAAAGAAGGTCGTGAATTGGCTCAAATCGATGACAAAATCGTTGTAAAAGTACCAATGACTAAAGATGGTATTAAGGCGATTAAAACCTTTACAGCTGAAGACATCAGAACCAACTGTACATTAGTATTCTCTGCTGGTCAAGCTTTATTGGCTGCCAAAGCAGGTGCATCTTATGTTTCTCCATTTATTGGAAGACTTGATGACATTGGATATGATGGTTTAGAGCTTATCGAGCAAATCTGCCAGATTTACGATAACTACGGTTTTGCTACCGAAGTACTGGCTGCCTCAGTACGTCACACAATGCACTTATTGCAGTGTGCCGAAATTGGTGCAGACGTTGCAACTTGCCCGTTGAAGGTTATCACTAGCTTGTTGAACCATCCGCTAACAGACAAAGGTTTGGCACAATTTCTTGCCGACCACGCCAAAGCAAATGGATAAAACTTTAGTTCCAACTTCGGGTTATGCAAATGACCCGAAGTTATTTAGGAATATGTATATCATTAAAGTAAAAGGGAAAGCTAAAATCCCAGATTACATTCAGTTAAGAGACGAAAATTTCGTGCTCATAGCATACTTTCGTGCCGACCGACCGTTAAAAAAGTTAGAAAAGTATGACCTTGAAGGGAAAGAAACTGAATTGCAAGAAGTAATCAATAACTTACCTTTCGGTAAACTTCAAAAACTGGATATTTAAATTATGCCTTTTTCAGGAGAACCCATTGTTCGCATCGAGGATGCCACCATTTTTCAAGACGACAAAACTGTATTGAACAACATTACGCTTTCCATTAATAAAGGAGAGTTAGTGTATTTGGTTGGAAGAACAGGAAGTGGAAAGAGTTCTCTGTTAAAAACGCTTTATGCCGATTTACCTCTTCGTTTGGGTAAAATCAGAATTGCTAATCATGACATTCAGAATATCAAACGAAAGGATGTTCCACTTTTAAGAAGAAAACTAGGAGTTGTATTTCAAGACTTCCAGCTCTTCCCCGATCGCTCGGTTGCTGAAAACATCTACTTTGTAATGAAAGCCACTGGCTGGAAAAACAAAGCTAAGATAAAAAGCAAGTTGGCCGAAGTGCTTATGCGTGTTGGTTTGGGAGTGGTTGCTAATAAAATGCCACATCAACTTTCTGGCGGTGAGCAACAAAGGGTGGTAATTGCACGTGCCTTAATTAACGATCCTGTACTTTTAATTGCCGATGAACCTACTGGAAATCTAGACCCAGAAGTTTCAGATGGTATTTTCCAGACTTTTATGGAAATCAACAAAGGAGGAACCTCAATTCTGATGGCCACGCATGATTATAACCTTATTAAAAATTACCCTAAGCGTGTTCTTAAATGCGAAAAGGGAAGTATTCTCGATTCTAATGAAGTTGAATTGAGTTTATTTAAAGTGAGCTAACACCTTCTGAGGTTTCACTTTTAGTTTCTTCTAAAATCTCTAATTGTTTCTCTATCAAATAGAGCTTTTGTTTGAGCAAATGCACCAATGCACTTTTAAGTTGAGGTGTTTCTTGTCCGTTTTCAAATGTAGTTTTCAACTCTTCATAATTCTGATCTAGGGATTGAATATCGGCTTCCAAAAAGCTGAAATACTCACCTGCCTCCACCTCTTCCGACAGCTTCGTTTTCTTATCAGAAATCATCTGAGTATAAAAAGTTTCAAGCTCTTTAAACTCTTCCATAGCAGTGCTTTCCTTATTAACATCGGCACCAAAATATTTTTCAGAACCCAAATAAGCTACCGCAATAAGCAACACTGCAACCGCTACTTTCCAGAACCAATGTGTGGAACTGTTTGAAGCATTATCGCTCTTATCAAGCCCTTTTTGTATCTTATTCCATACCTCAGCTCTTGGTACTTCAGTATCGAATTGTTCTTTATTTTCTTTTATGAAATCTTCTAGCTTATCCTGCATGTTGAAATTCCTCTTTTAATATTTCCCTCAATTTCTTTTTTGATCTATTAAACTGCGACTTAGAAGTCGATTCTGTAATGTTCAATATTTCTGCAATCTCTTTATGGTCATAACCCTCAATCAAGTAAAGAGTTAACACCAACCGATATCCGTCCGGCAAAAGCTCAATCGCTTTTTTCACTTGATTTACATCGAAATCTCGATCATCCGTTTCTTCATGATCAAAACGCTCATCATAAGCTCCGTAATCTTCAACGGACTCAAAATCTAAACGTCTTTTCTTGACTAAATTAATGGCATTGTTAAGCGTAATTCGCTTTAGCCAACTACCAAAAGCTGCCGTTCCTTTATAGCTATGAATGTTTTTGAAAGCACTTAAAAACGACTCCTGGAGCACATCTTCAGCTTCTTGTTCATTTTGGGTTACCCGAAAAGACACGTTGTACATGGCTTTCGAATAAAGCTTGTACAACTGATACTGCGCTTGTCGGTCGCCCAACATACACAGGTCAATTACCTCTTGATGAAGATTTTGATATTTCGGTTCCAAATTTCTAATCCTTGCGCTAAAGACAGCCCTCTTGTATGAGGGTTGCTTAGGAAAGGTAAAAAATTTAAAGAAGAGTTGAAGAAAGGAATGGTCTAATCTTTAACATCCCCCCCTTCCTTAACTATTCTCATAGCGAGAAGCCAAATAGATTAACAGCATCCTCCACCATCGTAGAAGTAAGTAGAAGGCGAAACCCAAATATTTGAGTCATTCAAGGCTTCTAAATTTCCCGCTGTCTTATCACAAACCGATAATGGCTGATTCTGTAATAAAATATGACCACCGTGATCATCGAAATGGGTTTCTGTTCCGTAATAAATTGCGGTTCTGCCCGTAAACACACAAGGCCCATCAGCTGGCATTGGATCTTTAATAGCACAAACCTCTACACTTTCAATAAAGATTGGTTCGGCAGTATCGTATTGATTGGGATGCAAAATTCTATACGGTCTTTTCGCCCTAATTTCCACTGTACCAAATCCAACATCAGTAATCATTTTGATATAATCTTTTAAAGGCAACGAACCGCTCAAGCAAAGTCCGCGTAATCGATCATCATTCTTGAGGTTTTCAGGCATGGTTTGCTCAGCTATTGGGTCAGACAATACCAATCGGCCATGAGGTTTCAAAACTCTATACATTTCTTGAAGTGCCTTTTTTAAGTCTTCTTCATGAAAAATATTGAACAAACAATTTTGTGCAGCCACATCAATAGAAGCGTCTTCAATAGGCAAATTGAGTGCATCGCCTTGACGGACATCAATAAAAGAAGCATCTAACCAATCATTAGTTAATTCTGCTTCCTTGATGTTTTTCTTGCATGCATCAAGCATTTCATCTACCACATCTACACCAATAACACCCGCCTTCTGTCGGCTGAAATACGAGAACTGAAGGAGCTCCATTCCACCGCCCACTCCTACATAAAGTATTTTGGGTGAATTGATTAAATCCCTTGGATGGACAGTGCTGCCACAACCGTAATTCATTTCGAGCATGATTTTGGGAATCTCCAAACCAGGAAATGACCAAACCGGAGTAGTAGTGCAACAAAGCCCAACATCTGGTGTTTCGGCTGCTGCCTTATATATGTCTTTGGTGGTTTCTAAGTAATTACTCATTCTATAATTAATTTGTTGTGGTTCCTCCGCAGCTTGAGCCTGCGCCTGCACTACAGCCAAAACAGTGTTGGTTAATTAAAATCTCCCTTGCCATTAATCTATCTAGGTTGAAATCCTTGATGTGATCTGGCGCGCCATCTTTCAGCTTCATTTCAAGCATTTGATTGAAATCGCAATCATATAAATAGCCATCCCAACTGATTGAAATCATAGAACGGCACATTACTCCTGCCGCTGCTGCAGGATTAAAGGCATTCACCAGCTCGTTCATGTAGGCCTCATAATTACTGCTATTAACCAAGTAATCTAGGAATCGACTCACTGGCAGATTGGTTATCGCATACAAATCATTGAAAACAATATTGAAATTCTCTTTCAATTTTCTTTCAAACTCACTTTTCAGCACCGCCTGATCGTCTGGCAGAAATGCACCTGATGGATTATACACCAAGTCTAGTTTTAAACCTGTCTCCTCTTTTCCATACCCAATTTCATTCAGCATTTGAAGCGCTTTAATGGACTTCTCAAACACACCATCACCGCGCTGAGCATCGGTTCTTCTGGCTGTGAATGACGGAAGAGAAGACACAACATTCACCTTGTGTTTTTTGAAAAACGCAGGCAAGTCATGGTATTTCGGGTTGGCTAAAATTATGGTCAGGTTACAACGCACAATGATTTGCTTACCCAACTTAGAAATCTCCTCCACAAACCAGCGAAAATCAGGATTCATTTCTGGAGCACCTCCCGTTAAATCCACTGTAGTGGCCTTAGAAATCTTAAGAGCATCTAAACATTGTTGCATAGTTTCTCGCGTCATGATTTCCTTGCGATCAGGACCAGCATCTACGTGACAATGTTTACAAACCTGATTGCACATTTTGCCCACATTGATCTGAAATACATCTACAGAAACAGGGGTTAAAGGCATCATACCAATGGCATTAATTCTCTGTTCAAAAGAATCAACACCAATTGCCTCATGATCATCTAAAATTCTAATCTGCCTTTCAGCAATAGAAAGGGCATGTTGTTGTCTTTTTAATGTTTGTAAAGTCATAGACTACATCAGTTTTTCCTTTACTTGATTCATCATCTGCACTCCATGTACCAAAACAGCTCCACCTTTTATGGCAGCGGCTACATGAACAGCCTCCATCATCTGCTCTTCATCAGCTCCTTTTTTCAAACAAGTATCAGTGTAAGCATCAATACAATATGGACATTGAACAGCATGAGCCACCGCCAAGGCAATTAGCGATTTCTCTCTAGCGGTTAATGCGCCTTCTTCGAAAACGCTTCCGTACCAATCGAAGAATTTGTTTCCCATTTCAGGTTGGAATTCAGTTATGTTCCCGAATTTTTTCAGATCGCTCGGGTCGTAATATTTTTTAGGCATAGTATTATTTCTTAAGTGTGAAGCCCTTATTCAATTCCAAAGCATAAGCAATTTCAAGTCATCCGACATGAAACACATTAGTCATTGAGGCTGGGCTACTTTATATAAATTGATTAAAATTGATTTCTCTAGGAGAAATGCTGATTACCAAGAAAAAGCAGGATGGTTAAGAAACTAGTGAGGGCGGTCCTCTAAGCTCTGTCAGTTGAAACCAAATTGATTTTGGAAGGGTGAAATTAAAGTTTGTATGTAAAGTATAGTTACTGAAAATTGCTTTCAGAATTTGCTTGAACGTTTTCGACAAGTGTAGCCCTTGCTTAAGTATATTCTGAAAATCAGATTTCTCATTTAAGTCAATTAAACGCTTCTCTAGCTCTTCTGAAGATAGAAGTGATTTAAGCTGATCGAAAACCAACTTAGTGTTCCAATCAATATTTAGGAAAGCCGTGGTGCAAAAGTCCTTTTTTGAAACACCGATTAAATAAGCTCCGCCATGGCTATCCCTTCCTAAAACATTCTTTCCATTTTCAAGCTTATTTTTAACCCAAAGTAAGTCTTCAGAAGAAAGTTCTGGAGCGTCATTGCCAACAACGATTACGTTTTCAAAACCTTCTGAGAATAAGTTCGATATACCATTTGTGAGTCGCTCTCCAAACGAACTTCCAATTTGTTCGTCAGAAAAGAGTGTTTTTACCGGAATCTGCGTTTGACCAATCGTTCTCTGAGTTTTCTTGACCAGCAGATTAAACAAATTAGAAAACTGCCGAATGTTCAGGCCTACATTCTTTGCCAAGAATTCCTCTTTGAGGTTTCTTGAAAAAAATAAAATAGCAGTATTATTAACTTGAGACATTCAGTTTCCTTTGAGCTTATCAACTCGTTTTCGAGCAAAAAGATTTACACAACTTAGAAAAGTATTGGGACAATGTCGTATAAAATACTTTTAAAGGTGCTGCCTGGTAAAAAGAGTATTTAACAAAAGAAATTAAAATCTAGGGTCTGTGTCTAGTATTGCGTATTCGAAATTATCGGACCAGCCTGTTTTTAATGGCAGCACTTTTCTCTTCCTTCCCTCCTTAATCATTCCTGCTTTTTCTAAAACTCGGGCAGAACCAATATTATCTACTGCGCAGCCCGCTTCAATTCTATGAAGTTTCAAATCGTCAAAAGCAAAGCTTAACACTAACTTTAAAGCCTCAGTTCCGTACCCTTTGTTCCAAAAATCAGGATGGAGTTTAAACCAAACCTCGCCAATTTGAAATTTGACATCCCCCAATTTTAATGCAATCAGGCCGACAAAATCATTCGTCTTCTTTGTCCGAATTGCGAAAGTATACTGTTTGGCGTCAAGTTTTTGATGTTCTAAAATCCAAGGCTCAATGATGGATTGAGTATGCGCTATGTTTTGTGGAATACCAAGGGTGTTGAACTCATCTACCTCTGGAATGCTGTGTAATGCATGAACTTGCTGCAAATCAGCTAAGGATAATAAGTGAAGATCAAGTCTTTTGCTTTGAAGGTGAATCATAGAGGGAAAGTAGAAAAATGCCGCTACTAGTCTCTAAATCAGAAGTTAATAATTCTTAAACACGGCTAAAAAACAAAGCCCTTTCCACTTACATGGAAAGGGCTTTTATGTGACCTCGGCAGGATTCAAACCTGCAACCTCTTGAGCCGTAATCAAGTGCACTATTCAGTTATGCTACGAGGCCAAAACCAAGATTCGTTAAATCCCGTTAAATTTGGTCTGCAAAGGTAATTAATTCTTCTACTTTGCAAAAGCTAGTTATTAATACTTTCAAAAAATACTATCTTTGCCCAGCTCAAAAAAGCCAATAAACATGAGGAAATTAGGAATACTACTTATAGGAGTTTTAACACTAGGATCAATTGCCAGAGCTCAAAGACCAGACCTTCCGGGAAGTCTTGTTGTAGACTGGGGTTTGAATACCTTTTTAAACGCTCCAACAGATGTTAAGCTTAGCAGTTTCAATTCAAAAACAGTAAACGTAATTTATTATTACGACTTACCGATTGGCGATAACGGACTGACCTTTACTCCTGGTATTGGCTTAGGTATGGAAAGATTTACTCTTGAAAATGGAAAAACTCTTAGAACAAGTGTAAACAACTCAAATGTAAGAAGTGTAGCTGTAGCAGATTTAGCAACGGTTTATCCTCAAGCAAATACTTTTGATAAGTCGAAGGTTGGTTTAAACTACTTAGACATACCATTGGAGTTTAGGTACTACACAAGCAAAAACAATTTGAGCAGAGGCTTTAGAGTAGCTTTAGGTGCAAAAGTGGGGGTTCTTTACTCTTCTTTCACCAAAGTGAAGTTCGAAGATAACGCAGCAGACCAAAGAATGATTAAAGATCGTCAGGATCTTGGGTTTCAAAAACTCAGATATGGAGTACAGGCTAGAGTAGGATTTGGAGGATTTAGCCTTTTCGGATATTACGAACTTTCAGACAAATTCGATATTGCTCCAGCTGGCGGAGTAGATACTCAAGGTTTATCTTTTGGTATTTCACTCACTGGATTCTAACTAAAGATTTAAACGATATTTAGCATAAAAAAAGGGAAGAAAAATCTTCCCTTTTTTTATGCCTTCAATTTCCAAATTTTATTCGCCTTTGAATGCTGCTTTTCTCTTTTCTAAGAAAGCGGTAGTTCCTTCCTTATAATCATAAGTAGCGCCTGCAATATCTTGACAATAAGCCTCATACTCGAGCATTTCTTTTAAACTAGAATTCTGCGACTTGTTCAACATTTTTTTCATTAAACCAATCGCCTTTGTTGGGGCCGAAGCATAATAATCTGTATAAACTTTCACTGCATTATCAAGTTCTTCATCTGCTACACATTTAGATACAAGCCCCATTTTCTCTGCCTCTGAGGCTGAAATTCTAGTACCCATAGTGGCTAATTCAAAAGCTTTCGAACTTCCCACCAATCGAGGTAAAAAGTAAGAAGAGCCCGAATCTAATACCAAACCAATATTCACAAAAACTTCAATCAGTTTTGCGCTTTCACCAGCCACAATCAAATCACAAGCTAATGCAAAAGAACAACCTGCTCCAGCCGCTACCCCATTCAATTTACAAATCACTGGTTTTGGCATTTCAGTAATTGCCTTAATAATTGGGTTGTACCTTTTGTGTAATGAGTCTGAAAACGAACGACCCGGATTTTTGGCGGAAGCCTTCAGGTCCTGTCCTGAGCAAAATGCTTTTCCTTCTCCAGTCAATACTAATACTCTAACCTCCTTATCTCTCTTTGCATCTTTTAAAGCCGCTTGGATTTCATAGGTTATTTCATCGTTTAGGGCATTATACACATCTGGTCGGTTTAAAGTAAGCGTAGCTACGCCATCTTCTTTTTCAAACTTTATAAATTCATACATATACTAAACAAATAATAATACAGAACTGAAACAAACTAAAAAGCCCAAAACAAAACCAGCCAATGATTCAGAGGGCTTATGGGCATTTAAATATAATCTAGACCAAATCACGATACCTGTTAACATAACCGCGATAACCAAAGGCCAAAACAAAGTATTACCGCTGGAATAGATTCTAGTAAACACTATAATAAAACCCAACCACCCAGCCACACCAGCCGCATGCGCACTTATTTTCCAGAAGTAAGTAATAAGATTCGTGCTTATTACTACGGTGGTCATTGAAATCATGATTAGTGCCATACTTGGACTAAACCAAACCTGACGACTCATTAAATAAGTAACCAGAATATAGAAAACTGAGATGAAGGCAAAAGGCAGGTATCGATCACGCCTTTCTTTCATGTGTAAATCTTTTATCACTTTAGTAAACCTAAAGAGCAAAACAATAAAAACAGGGATGACACAAGTAGTGAGAAAAATTAAAAGCAGCACAGTAGAACGGCCTTTTTCAGTAAGATTTGAACTGTTGTCAACATGAAAGAGGTAAGTATAAAAAACCAGCGATGGCATAAGCAATGGCTGGAAAACAGTAGATACAATTTGAGCAAGTAACTTCAACCCTATAGTTCTTTTCTTAATCTGGCGACAGGAATATTCAATTGTTCTCGATATTTGGCCACTGTTCTTCTGGCAATATTATAACCTCTTGCTTTCAGCGATTTCTCTAATTTATCATCTGATAATGGCTTACTCTTATCTTCATTATCTATCAGTTGACTTAAAATGTTTTTCACTTCTCGGCTACTCACATCTTCTCCAGAAACTGTCGAGATACCTTCCGAGAAAAAGTATTTCAATGGAAAGATACCAAAATCTGTTTGAACCGATTTTGAGTTAGCAACACGCGAAACTGTGGAAATATCCATATTAATTTCATTCGCAATATCCTTCAAAATCATTGGCCGAAGTTTCGTTTCATCACCTTCTAAAAAGAATTCATACTGAAACCTCACCATCGCGTCCATAGTGCGCAAGAGTGTATTCTGACGTTGCTTAATGGCATCGATAAACCATTTGGCTGCATCGAGTTTTTGTTTTACAAAAGAAACTGTCTCTTTCAGTTTCTTATCTTTCTTA
Source organism: Roseivirga seohaensis subsp. aquiponti (assembly GCF_001267955.1). Classification (NCBI taxonomy): domain Bacteria; kingdom Pseudomonadati; phylum Bacteroidota; class Cytophagia; order Cytophagales; family Roseivirgaceae; genus Roseivirga; species Roseivirga seohaensis. Next base: position 44,008 of record NZ_JSVA01000018.1, on the reverse strand, counting down.
TCACTCTTGTCGTAAGCTGAAAACATATCTGAGTACGACTGACTCACTCTTAACTCAGGTGCATTTCGTGAATTCAACGTTAAATCAAATACGCCATCATTATTGGTAAGAATAAAATCAGGAATTAAATATTGAGTTTTAGCCATTCCACCAGAAACACCTCCTGGTTTTGGATTCAGTTTAGTGATTAGATGAATAGCATCTTTCATTAGTACTTCATCCTCAATATTGAGTTTCTTTATAATCTTATCGTAATGTTTCTTTGTAAACTCCTCAAAACAAATTGACAGAATAGCTTTGGCCATTTCTACTGCTGGATCTGGGTCATCTTCTTCCCATCTTCTCTCAAGTTGAATTAAAAGGCATTCCTTTAAATTTCTTGCTCCAATGCCTGGCGGATCAAACTGCTGGATTTCACGAAGCAAATCCTCCAGCTCATCAACGTCTGTCTCTATATTTTGAGCAAAGGCCAAGTCATTTACAATTGCATCTAACTCTCTTCTGATATACCCATCGCCTTCAATACTTCCAATAAGTTGTTTAGCGACTAAAGTTTGGCGTTCATCAAGACCCAAAAATCCCAATTGCATTTCCAATTGATCATTCAAAGAGCTTTGCATAGCTACAGGCATTTCTCTGTCGTCATCTTCAGAGTAATTACCATCACCTTGCATTTTGTAACCTGCATACTCATCATCTCCCAAATAATCTTCAACATTTAGGTCTTCAGTTGAAGAAATTTCGTCAGATGGCTCATCAAAATCCTCTTCTGTAGTTGGGGCCTCAGGCTCCTCTCTTCCCTCTTCCAAAGCCGGGTTGATTTCCAGTTCTTCCTCAATCCTGGTGTCCAACTCAGCAGTTGGCACTTGCAACAGCTTAATAAACTGTATTTGCTGTGGCGACAGCTTTTGGCTAAGAGACTGATTTAGACTAAGTTTTTGCATTGATAGAAAAATCCTATTGGTTATAAGCAAATTTAGAATAAAGAATTGAGGAACAAATTAGATTAGCCGACTTTTTAACAAAAATCATGCAAATTTAACAAATGTGTCAAAAAACTATTTCAAGTAGGTTTTACGAACACTCCACAACATTGTTCGGAATATGTTCTCAATGCTTATTTTTAGTAATCACGTTGTGAATCACTTCAAAAAAGACTTGTTTTGCATTCGTTTTTTTTACTAAAAACCAACTCGGGTTTATTATGACAAAAAGAATCAAAATTGAAGCGTTATTAAAGAGCAGTCAAACCAATATTGAGGTAACTGTTAAGGGATGGGTAAGAACCAAAAGAGGTAATAAAAATGTGAATTTTATTGCGCTCAATGATGGATCCACAATCAATAACCTTCAAATTGTAGCCGACCCTAATTTGATTTCGGAAGAAATTCTTAAACAAGTTTCAACGGGAGCCTGCATTGCTGTAAACGGAACCCTCGTTGAATCTCAAGGTGCGGGACAGAAATTTGAAATCAACGCGAAAGAAATTCAAGTGCTTGGCGCTGCCGACCCAGAAAAATACCCATTGCAACCCAAAAAGCATTCGATGGAATTTTTGAGGGAAATTGCGCACTTAAGACCTCGCACCAACACTTTTGGCGCTGTGTTCAGAATTCGCCATGCTATGGCTTTTGCAGTCCATAACTTCTTTAACGAAAAGAAATTCTTCTACATGCACACCCCAATTATTACGGGGTCAGATGCAGAAGGAGCAGGCGAAATGTTCCGTGTAACTACCTTAGACGCTAAAAACCCTCCTTTAAAAGAAGATGGATCAGTTAATTTTAAAGAAGACTTTTTTGAAAAAGAAACTAACCTCACTGTTTCGGGTCAACTAGAAGGTGAATTGGGCGCTTTAGCACTTTCCGATATTTACACCTTTGGGCCGACTTTCAGAGCTGAAAATTCAAACACAACAAGACACCTTGCTGAATTTTGGATGATAGAACCAGAAATGGCATTCTATGACCTTCAAGACAACATGGACTTGGCGGAGGAATTTTTAAAATACTTAATCAATTACGCTTTAGAGAACTGTGCCGATGATTTAGCGTTTCTTGAACAACGCTTAATTGAAGAGGAGAAAAACAAGCCTGCAAATGAAAAGAGCGAAATGACGCTCACCGAAAAACTGAGGTTTGTGGCAGAAAACGACTTTGAAAGAATTACATATACTGAAGCCATTGATATACTCAGAAACTGCAACCCCAACAAGAAAAAGAAATTCCAATACTTAATTGAAGGCTGGGGCACCGACCTTCAGTCGGAACATGAACGCTATTTGGTAGAGAAGCATTTCAAAAAACCAGTAATTCTAACCAACTACCCAAAAGACATCAAGTCGTTCTATATGAGAATGAATGATGATGAAAAAACAGTGGGCGCAATGGATATCCTTTTCCCTGGAATTGGCGAAATAGTTGGTGGTTCTCAACGTGAAGAAAGGCTTGACAAGCTTGTTAGCAGAATGAACGAAATGGGAGTGCCTACTCATGAAATGGAGTGGTATTTAGATACCCGAAGATATGGTTCTGCACCTCATAGCGGCTTCGGATTAGGTTTTGAAAGGCTGATTATATTTGTTACAGGCATGGCCAATATTAGAGACGTAATTCCTTTCCCAAGAACACCAGGAAATGCAGAGTTCTAATAGAACCATCCTTGAAACGAAAAAAGGTTTGAATTAATCAAGTTCAAACCTTTTTTTTTACGCCATAGACTTTCTATAGCAATTTCTTTAATAAAATCTATTTCTTGGAAAAACGAATCGTTTGCTGAAATTTAGACTGATCGTCTTTTACCAATACTAGATAATAACCTCTTGGGTAGGTAGTAACATCAACACGATGCTTCTTATCACCAAGATCTTCAGAAGTCATTTCCATTTTGCTACCAATAATATTTCTGATTTCAATTTTTGGTTGTTTCAAATCTAACTTCGATAAGTCGATTGTCAGAAAATCAGATGTTGGATTGGGGAAAACTTCTACTTTAACCTTTGGGTCATTGTTCATCTTTAAATTGGCTAAAGTCTCATTTTGAGCATTGGCCATTACCGAAAACAGCATTAATGACAGAATCATTAATGTTTTTGAGATTGATATGTTTCGGTTTAAAAGATTCATCGTCTATAAAGACCCCAAAGTCACGCTAAAGGTTTAGTTAAAGTTACAGTTTTTTCAAATAAAATCACTACTCTCTACGTTGCTAAAAACTTTTGGTAATGCAGATAGCAAATCTGATGCCATCAATGCGGTTTTCCCTACTGTTTTTTCAGCTAAATCGCCAGCCCACCCATGTATACAAACCCCGACTTTTGCAGAAGTCGAAGTATCACCTCCTCGTGCTATGAATGCGCTGATGATTCCTGTCAACACGTCTCCACATCCAGCAGTAGCCATTCCAGAATTCCCTGTGGAATTAAAATGAACTTTACCGTCTGGTGTAGCAATTACAGTATGTGCTCCTTTCAATACTATTACCAATTGCTTTTCAATTGCTATCGACTTCACTTTCTCAATTCGCTCCAATCCGTTATCGCATTCTCCAAATAACCGATTGAACTCTCCTATGTGGGGCGTAAGTACAGAACCCTTGGGTACTAAATCAATCAACTCTTTATCTAATGCAATTAGGTTTAAAGCATCCGCATCTATTGCCATAGGCTTGTTAAAAGATGTGAATAGCGACTTAAGTATTTTCCCTGTCTTTGGGTTAGTCCCCAGCCCCGGCCCAATTCCAATGGCATCGAAGGCGTCAACATTATCTACCTGAGAAATAAATTCCTTTTCTGAATCTATAGAAACCATAGCTTCAGGTAAAGATGTCTGTATTGGCCCATAACCCACTTTAGGAATATGTACGGTAAGAAGTCCCGTGCCGGATTTAAGAGCAGCTTTGGACGACAAATAAGCCGCACCTATTTTACCTAAACTACCAGCTACCATCAATACTCGGCCGTATTTGCCTTTATGGTCATACTTTTTCCTAATAAAAAGGGAGCGATCGATGTCGCTCTTTTCAAAAATTGAGTAATCAGAACTTTCTGTTTTTAAAAAATTTAGATCTAAACCAATATCAACTACCGACCATTCTCCAACATAAAAACCAGATTCAGGAATTAGAAATGAAAGTTTCGGAACTTGAAAAGTGATGGTCCAGTCGGCCTCTACAATCCTCCCCGTTAAATTCACTTTATCTGCAAAAAGACCTGAGGGCATATCGACAGAAACAGTTTTTGCACTGCTCTGATTTATCAATTGTATAACTTCTCCCGCAAGACCTGTTGCAGGCCTGCTCAAACCAGAACCAAATACAGCATCAATAATGAGTTCTCCGCTGAGGTCTAATTCCTTATATTGTTTGACAATGTTTACCTGACAGATATCTAAGTATTTTCGATAGCTCTTTCGGCAATCTTCCGAAAGCTTCACTCCAAAATCAATCAAGTGACAATTCACTTTCCATCCTTTTTCAATAAGCAATCTCGCAATAGCAAACCCATCTCCCCCATTATTCCCAGGGCCACACACTACATCGACATTAAGCTTATGATTAATTTTAGTTAATAACAGTTTTACGAAAGCCTCCGAAGCCCGCTCCATCAAATCAAATGAAGAAATAGGTTCGTTTTTAATTGTATACAAATCCCATCTGCGAATTTGTTCAGCACTTAAAATTTTGATCATTGAAATTGAAGATATGGAATCAATTTAACGATTTGAATCGAATCGAAGAGGCTTAAACGTTTCAAATCCTCGGCAGACCTAAATTTCCCGTACTTACTTTTGGTATTCATTATTTCTTTGGTCTGTTCATAGCTGATGTATGGATGTGCGTTTATCTCTTTAAAAGTTGCTGTGTTGATATTGATTTGAACAGGTTGGTAAGCCTCATCCACCCTAAGTTGTGGAGCAATGCTTTGGTACAATGAGTCAGTAATACCAAAAACTTCCTTGACTTGATCAATACTACTAAAACCTCCTAACAATTGACGAAACTTCACTATTCTACTTGAATAAGCAGGTCCAATCCCTCTCAGTTTTTGTAGTTCCAAGGAATCAGCCTTATTAATATCTAAAATGAAACTCTCAAGTTCCAAAGCACTTTCCTTTTCCACACTGTACAGTTTACGCTCTCTTTTAACAGGTTTTTCGCTAGGTTGTGCAACTTTTACTTTAGGCTGAGGCAGTTCGTCTGGCAACTGTATATATTTTTCTAATACTTGATAAAGACTATCGGGAAATCCATAAATGCGCTTCAAATCTGACTTGACCTTGAAACTCCCACCCGCGGTTCTGTAATTATAAATTCTACTTGCCAAACGTTGATCTAAGCCTACTCCCATCAACTCTTCTTGAGTTGCTGTATTGGGTTCAAAGAAAGTAAGCCGAATATTGACGTCTGGCAATACTTTTTTCTCCAAGCTAGGCTTCATATTATTTCTCCATAAACCAACCAAACTGTCTAATTGTCTTTTATCAGAATCGAACTCATTGTATTCAATTTCAGTTACGTTACGGTAAATACCTGGAACAAAAAGTAAAACAAACATTAACGGAGTCAGAACCATAAAACCATTGGTTTGAGTTTTAGAAAACCCAAAGTAGTTTCTCACTAGGCGTTTAATATTCATAATGGATTGGCTCTATTTATAAAATTGTGATTTAATATAATATATTCTTACTTTAAGATCAATTATATTTAATTGAATCGAAATCATTAAATAAGCAGCAAGAAGCAACAGAGTTGTTTAAACTGATTCTAAATAAGAATACATGATTTTGATCACTTTTTTTACACATAGTTAGAGGCTATTTTTGCACAGAAGAATTTAGAGGAAAGGCGTAAGCAATAATGCAGGGTAAATTCAGAGCGATAAGTTTGTCTTACAAAAAGGCACCAGTTGAAATCAGGGAAATCATTTCCATTGATGAGCTCACAATCAAATCCATTCTAAGTGAAATTTCAGAGGTTCTGTCTTTAACAGAAGCCCTAATTCTTTCTACCTGCAACCGTACGGAGGTTTATTATTCTGCAGAACAAAACCTAGATATTGAAATCATTAAATTGATTGCCATCAAAAAAGGGATTTTAAATGCAGATGCTTATATAAATTATTTCAATTCATTTGAAAGTGAAGAAGCCGTTAATCACCTCTTCAGAGTATCATTAGGCCTCGAAGCCCAAGTAGTGGGTGACCTCCAAATTTCAAATCAAGTAAAAAGAGCTTATCAGTGGGCAGCAGATGCGCAATTGGCAGGGCCTTTTTTACACCGCTTAATGCATACCATTTTCTTTAGCAGCAAAAGAGTAGTTCAAGAAACTTCATTCAGAGATGGCGCTGCAAGCGTTTCTTACGCTGCTGCCGAACTTGTTCAGAATTTAGCATCTACTATTATAGAACCTAAGGTACTTATTTTAGGTATTGGAGAAATTGGAGCAGACGTTTGTAGACACCTTTCTGAAACCGATCTTAAGGTAGCTATCTGCAATAGAACAACTGAAAAAGCGCAAGCCTTAGCATTAGAGTGCAACCAAGCTGTAATTCCTTTTTCTGAACTGAAAGAAGCTGTTGCAGAATACGACTTGATTATCTCTTCTGTAGCCCACAGTACCCCAATCATTAACAAAGAATTGGTAGGGGGAATAAATAATGGTTTCAAATTCTTCGTTGATCTTTCTATTCCTAGAAGTATTAGCCCTGAAGTTGGAAAACTGAGTGGCGTTACTTTGTTCAATATTGACGAAATCAACGACAAAGCTTCGGCTGCTGTTGAAAAAAGGAAAGCTTCTATCCCTTTAGTAGAAGCCATTATTGAAGAGGCCATAGCTGAATTCAATGACTGGTCGAAAGAGATGGTTGTTTCACCCACCATTCATAAACTCAAGAATGCGCTGGAGCAAATCCGTCAAGATGAGATAACCAGGCATTTGAAAAACGCTTCACCCGAAGTACAAGAATTTGCTGAGCGTTTCTCTAAGAGTATCACTCAAAAGATCATTAAACTTCCCGTATTGCAATTAAAAGCAGCATGTAAACGAGGTGATGCTGAATCTTTAATTGATGTACTTAATGAGCTTTTCGATCTGGAAAACACTCCGAAAGAAAAATAATCGAGCCGAAAGTCATTCAGCCTCCTTCTAATTCGCATCAAATTTTATTAAGCTTGCGTTTTGATATTGAGAATTGCGCATTTTAATCTATCTCATCTTAACCTTACATTTCATTCACCCTATATTGGGCAATGATTCCTATGAGAAATTCTCTGAAAATGGGAAGGTTGGACTCCGAAATAGCACCACCAATCAAGTAGTAATTAAAGCCATATATGATGATATTGGTTGGTCAAAAGGCAAACTTGAAGCATCAGGTGGTCTTATTGGACTCAAGCAAAATGAGCGCTGGGCCTTGGCCAATGTTGATGGATCAAAAATTACACGCCACCTCTTTTCTGAACTTTACCCTTTTACCGATAACACTTTTATTATTGGTGAACGAAGTCGCTTCTCTATACTCAATGACTACGGCACTATTAACTCGAAAGGCAATATCATCGTTCCTTCTGAATATCAATGGATTGACCCCGTGGGCGATGCCCTTATTGTTGCAAAAAAAACAGGAAAGGATAATCAGTTTGGTGTACTCAATAAGAGCGGAAACGTTTTACTTCCTTTAGAGTACAATCACATAGAACGAATTGATAGTGAAACGCTTTCTGTTCAGAACAACCAAGGACTTTATGCACTATACAATTTACAAGGCAAACCTCTTTCCGGTTTTCTTTACGAGTTAATTCTTCGGTACAATGAAAACACCTTCAGAGTAAAATATTATAACAAAGAAGGCCTGATTGACAGAAAAGGAACCTTAATAATTCCTCCTGAATACAAATCCTTAAACTTAAGAAATGGCAAGGCAGAGGTGCTCCCATTTAACAAATGGACTGTATTTACGCTTGAATCGAATCCAAAAACTCTTGCGCATGATGAAGTTTGGTACATCGACAAGAACTTGATGGGTATTCAGACCAATGGAAATATTGGAATAGTTAACATTACAAATGAGAATTCCTTTGAGCATTATGTGCAGGAAATGCAAATTACACATACACACTCAAATCTATTGGCCGTTAAAAAAGATGGTTTTAAAGGTGTGATCAACTCTGAGGGAAGAAACATTCTTCCTTATCAATTCGATTCAATCCAGTTTTATAAGTCTGTAATTCTTGCCCAATCAAAAAGAAAAGATGCCCAAAATTGGATTCCCAATGACCTCAGTGGAAAACGAATTGGAATTCAATTTTATGAGGAAATTACCCAAAGAAAAGACGGTTCCTTTATAGCACTTAAAAATGGGAAATACGGCTTACTCGACCATGAAGGCTACGAGCAAACACCATTTATTTTTGATAAGATTAATGATTTTGAAAATGGGATGGCCATTGCTGAATATTTAGGAAATCAGGGCATCATTAAGCCCAATGGCAATTGGTTAATAACCCCATACAAGGACAGCATCCAAATTATTGATAATCGAATCTTCTACGAACAAGGAACAGAGCATGGTGTTTATGATTTATTCGAGCAACAGATTTTCCGAAGTATTTATCCTATTATTCCATATCAAAAAGCTTTTTCGGAGCGGACAAATGATGGCTATAAAATCTATGATTTCAATGCAAATCAGCTCAGTCCAAACGCATATGATTCGGTATACCAAATAGCACCGGATTTTTTAGTGCTGAAATCGAAAAACAAGTTTGAGCTGCTACAAATCTCAACTACTCAAACCTTTAAATTAGATTCAAAAACACAGCAGGTTAGGGCTTATAGTGAAGGCCTTATTTCGGTAATGATGGAAAATGAATGGGGTTTTGTTTCGGAACAAGGCTTATTGACCATCGCCAACCGATACCAACAAGCCAAGGAGTTTTCGCAAGGCCTTTGCGCCATCATGATCAACGGTAAATGGGGCTTTATTAATACAGAAGACCAAATCACAATTCAACCCACTCTTCAATCTGTGGAATCTTTTAGCAATGGGCTTTCGCTAGTGAAAACCAATGATTTATATGGGCTAATCAACCTTAATGGAACCTTTGTGTTAGATGCTATTTATGATCAGTTGATAAGAAAACAAGGCTTTATTCTGCTTGAGAAAAACAATCAATTCGGTTTAGCAAACCATGAAGGCGCCTTGGTTCGAACACCTCAATTTGATTCCATTTCTACCAGCGACAATATTAACTTTATAGTAAGCCGAAATGGTAAATACGGAGTTGTCGATATTAAAGGCCGCGACCGTGTACCTGTAGCTTTCGATAAAATCAAACAATCAGGCAATACTTTTCTAGCCATGGAAAGGCAAGGATGGGTTGAAATCAGTATCAATAAGTAAAACCATTTCAACATAAAAAAACCACCCGAAGGTGGTTTTAATATTATAGGTTAAACTCGCGCCTTTTAAGCCAACTCTCTCATTCCAACCCAAGTAAATCTTCCATTTACATAACCCGGGTTAGTAAATGAAGCATTACCTGCTGGGTTTCCTCCTGTCACATGGTAATCAGAGAATGCTGCATTCTGATTCACGAAAAGACCGCCAGTCAAATTGAAGGAAACTGGAGTAGCTGCCAACGACATTTGATCAGCAATATGCTCTTTCATGGCCTCATCTGTAGTGTAAGCACCACAAGAAATAGCACCATGTTCTTCTGCCAATTCTCTAGCCAAAGCCACAGACTCTTCCGTATTTTTTGTCTTAATCAGCAATGCAATTGGCCCAAAAAGCTCAGTTGCGAATTTGTCCTTATCCGCAGAACTTAGTTCGATCACCACTGGAGTTTGCGTTCTCGTAGTTGCGAAAATCGGATTTTCAATGGTTCTGGTTTCTAACCAAACCTTTCCACCCAACTCTTTGGCTGCGTTTTTAGCTCGTTCGCCTGTATTTGGGTTTTGAATGGCTCCCAATACAAATGGTCCAGCCTTAGGATTATCGATTAAACCGTTGGTGAAGTCAGCGAATTTTTGAGCCACCTCATCGAATGATAGCACTCCATCTGGTGTTTTCACTCCGCCTTCTGGAATAAAGAAGTTTTGAGGTGCGGTACACATTTGGCCCGAATACAAACATACCGAGAAGGTAATGTTCTGAATCACTTTATCGATATCGACTACCGAATCCAAAATAATCGAGTTCACACCCGTTTTCTCCGTAAACACTGCTTTCGGAAGTTTTTCTAAATAGCTACCAAACTCCGAGTTCCCCGTAAAGTCTACTAATTTCACCTTAGGGTGTTCAGCCAATTCTTTAGTGATTGGTGCGCTCGGCACGTCAACCGCTAGTTGACAGGCATCGGCATCGAAGCCAGCATCTCTCAGTGCATTTCTAATTTCAGCTACCACAATGGCCATTGGTAAAATAGCACCTGGGTGTGGCTTCACCAATACAGAGTTACCCGTAATTAAATCGGCAAAAACACCGGGGACCGAATTCCAAGTAGGGAAGGTTGAGCAACCAATCACCAAGCCAATACCTTTTGGCACTGCCCTCCACTCTTTGTTCACCACCAAATTGTATTTACCCATTGGTTTGTCCCAAGTGGTTTTAGAAGGAAAACGACTCAATTCATCATATCCAGCAGCAACGGCCTCTAATGCGCGGTCGGCAGCGTGTGGGCCAGAAGCCTGAAAAGCCATCATATAACCTTGCCCTGTAGTGTGCATAGTCGCGTAGGCATTCTCGAAGAAGCGCTTAGAGAAACGATCAAGTGCATCAATCAACACAGCCGCTCTATCATCCAAGCTCACTTTTCTCCAAGAATGGAAAGCCTTTTCGGCACGGTTTATTAATTCTTCGGTACTGAAGGCTGGATACTTAGGGCCTACTGGTGCGTCAAAATAAGGAGAATGCTCCTCACCTATCCATGAAGTAGCTCCTTCTTGCTTTAGTTCTTCAAAATTCTTTTTTCTTAAGGCTTTGAAAGCCTCCTTTCCATCAGCATCTGCTGTTTCACCATAAATGGCTGGTGCTGGATGCTCAGGGTATTGTGAGTGAAACCCACGAGTATGTAAGGCTTCTACCGCCTTATCTAATATGTCTTTTTGTGCAGTGGTCAATCCCATAACGAACGTTTGTTTGGTCGAATTTAATGGAATCGATTCACATATAACAGAAAGCAAAGCCGAATCTTCTTATATTGCAGCCCCTAAGAGGTCTACTCTTAGAGTCCCTCATTCCAGTATTGATATAACCTGTACACTGAGCATCTTGGATAAATGCGCTGATGTATTTCGTGCATTTCTCCTTCCAACTGGGTTTTACGATTTCAAAAATTATTATCTTATTTCACGATTACCCCGCTGGTTGCTTTTATGACCTTAAGCAAACTGAAGGATAAATCGTTTTTTGTATCATCCTTAATCACTAAACAAAACAGCTAAACATGAAAGAATTTAAGAAATTCCTTATCCGTGGAAATGTACTAGAAATAGCCGTGGGTTTAATTATGGCCACTTATTTTGGCGCCATCGTCAAGTCATTTGTAAATGATATTCTTATGCCTCCTATCGGCATCTTGCTTGGTGGTGTTGACTTTTCAGAAATGAAGTTGGTTTTACAAGAAGCCGTTGCAGAAACCGCTGCTGGTGCTGGTGATGCTACTGCCGAGGTGGCTATTGCTTACGGAGTGTTCATTAACACCATCATTACTTTTGTAATAGTAGCTTTTGCTATTTTTATGGTAGTGAAATCATACAACCATTTGAAAGAAAGAATGGAGAAGAAAGAAGCAGAAGCCCCTGCGGCTCCTCCTGCACCTTCTAAGGAAGAAGTGCTCTTAACAGAAATCAGAGATTTATTAAAGAAGTAAATCAGGAATTGAAAATATAAAAATGCCGTCTTTTGCTTTTGCAGAGGCGGCATTTTTTATGCGTCTCTGCCAATAGAATTCTGTAATTTGCGTCAAAATACTGCACGGTTGAATTTCAACCCAGAGACATCAGCACTCAATAATTAACGAATGACTACTGACCAGCCTGTTAGAATCAATAAATACCTAAGTGAAATTGGCTACTGTTCGCGCAGAGCAGCCGATAAACTGATTGAAGAAGGGCGGGTAACCATCAATGGCTCAGTACCCGAAATGGGCACTAAAGTCACAAAAGAAGATAATGTTGCTGTAGACGGGAAACCTGTGGTCGAATCAAAGGATAAGCCTGTTTACATTGCTTTTAATAAGCCTGTAGGGATTGTTTGCACCACGGACGTAAAAGTGGAAAAAGACAATATCATTGATTTCATCAACTACCCTAAACGAATTTTCCCGATTGGTCGATTAGACAAACCCAGTGAAGGCCTCATCTTCCTTACCAATGATGGAGACATTGTGAACAAAATCTTACGTGCTAGAAATAATCATGAAAAAGAGTACATCGTTACGGTGAACAAGCCCATCACGCGAGACTTTATTTCAAAAATGAGCAATGGTGTACCTATTTTAGATACGGTTACTCGTAAATGCGAAGTAGAACAAATCGGCAAACTCAAGTTTCGGATCGTGTTGACGCAAGGGCTCAATCGTCAAATACGCAGAATGTGCGAGTACTTAGATTATGAAGTGCGACAGTTAAAAAGGGTGCGCATCATGAATGTGATATTAGATATGCCTGTTGGTACTTGGCGCGACATTACTCCAAAGGAAATGGCTGAAATCAACCGATTGATTTCTACATCCTCCAAAACTCATGATGATTAATGAATCATGGAATCGAATAGACGAACAGCCATCAATACCGCTATTTTCAGCGCGATTGCCAATGCATTTTTGGCCATTGCAAAAGGAATTACAGGCGTATTCGGTAATTCTTATGCCCTTATTGCCGATGCCATCGAGTCCACCACTGATGTATTTGCTTCATTACTAGTTCTTTTCGGGTTAAGATACTCTACCCGACCTGCGGATGAGAATCATCCTTACGGTCATGGGAAAGCGGAGCCTCTCATTACTTTTATTGTGGTTGGAATTTTAGTGATTTCAGCCACCGTAATTGCTTATGAAAGCATCCAGCATATCCGCACGCCACACAAAGTTCCAGAAAAATTTACGCTAGTCGTTCTAGCCTCCATCGTCATTCTAAAAGAGGTTTTCTATCGGTTTGTTTCTAAGAAGAGCGACAAAACTAAAAGCACTTCTTTAAAAGCCGATGCTTGGCATCACAGAAGCGATGCCATCACTTCCCTATTGGCCTTTATCGGAATTTCCATAGCGATTTATATGGGTGAAGGTTATGAAACGGCAGACGATTGGGCTGCCCTGCTCGCTTCTGGTTTTATCGTCTACAATGCATTTCTGATTTTTCGCCCCGCCCTTGGCGAAATTATGGATGAGCATGTTTATGATGATTTAATTATCGACATCAGAAAAGTAGCCGAAACCGTTTCTGGGGTTCAGGGCACAGAAAAATGCTTTGTTAGAAAAACAGGTATGTCATTCCACGTAGATTTACACCTTACAGTTAAAGGTGAAATCTCAGTTAAAAAAGGACATGACATAGCCCATGATGTAAAAAATGCAATTCAAAACGAAATGCCCGAAATAGCCGATGTGCTAATTCACATCGAACCCGAAGAATAAAGCCAGCAATTTTTATATTTAGGCTCAATCTCATTTAAACATGAAGAAATTCCTCAAAGCAATACTAGTACTCCTCCTCATCTTTGTGACCTATGTGCTTTTCAAAACCTTTACTTTTAGCTCGAAACAATTAGAAGTTGAGCCAGTTACAAAAATCGACATTCCTGATTCTTCTATTCAAAGACTTACAGAGGCTTTGAGAATAAAAACCATTTCTCACGAAGACCCAGCCAATTTTGATTCCACCGCTTTCGAGGCATTCAATGAATTTCTTAAAATCAGTTATCCTCTAATTGATTCTATTTTAGAACACAAAACCTTTAACCAATACAGCCATTTATTTAGCTGGAGGGGAAAAGACCTAACGCTTAAGCCTATCGTTTTGATGGGCCATATTGATGTGGTGCCTATTGCTTCGCCTGAAAAGTGGTCGGTCGACCCTTTTGGTGGAATTGTGAAAGATGGAGTGATTTGGGGACGTGGCACTATTGACGATAAGTTTTCGGTAATCGGTATTTTAGAAGCTGTAGAAATGCTTCTTTCTGAAGGTGTCCAACCTGAAAGAACTATTTATTTGGCTTTTGGTCACGATGAAGAAGTCGGTGGAGAAAAAGGTGCTGTAGCCATTGCCCGATATCTCGAACACGAGGGAATTCATGCCGAATATGTTTTGGATGAAGGATATGCCATCACCCAAAAGCTTGTACCGGGCGTAGATTCTGATGTGGCCTTTATTGGCGTAGCTGAAAAGGGTTCTACTACCATTGAACTTACGGTTGATATGGAAGGCGGTCATTCATCTCGCCCCGACCCTGAGACAGCCATTGATGTATTAGCCAAAGCAGTAGCTAAGGTGAAAAGCAATCCATCCAAAGGAACGATTTCAGAACCAATGCAAGGCTTTATCAACCAGATTGGGCCTGAAATGGGTTTTGTAAACAGAATGGCCTTCGCCAACCTTTCTATCTTCAAACCACTGGTTTTAAGCACTTATGAAAGCGCAGGCGGAGCGGGGAATGCCTTGATCAGAACCACCACAGCCCCAACGATTTTTAATGCAGGGATTAAAGAGAACATCATTCCAACACAAGCCAGGGCATTGATCAACTTCAGAATTATTCCGGGAGAAACTTCCGAAGACGTGCTAAACCATGTAAATCAAACTATTGACGATTCACGAGTCAAAACCAAATTCTTCGGTTTCAATTCAGAGCCATCCCCAGTTTCTCCAGTAGAAACCAGTGGTTACAATGCAATTAATCAGTCTATAAAAGAAATTTTCGATGGTGTATTAACTGCACCCAACTTGGTGATTGCTGCCACAGACTCTAGACACTTTAGCGCCATCAGCCCAAACATCTATCGCTTTGTGCCCTACCATATTAATGAAGACAACATCAGCACATTCCATGGTATTGACGAGCGCATTCCAGTAGAAGATTACGAGAATGCCATTCGCTTTTATAGACAATTGATTTTGAACAGTAAAGGGCAATAAAAAAGCAGAAGGGCTGCTTCTGCTTCAAATAATTCTCTTTTAATGCGCTCTTAGAACCAGCTGCCTCCTAAATTTCTGAATGGCCAAGGAATAGATGCCAAAATCAGAATGAGTCCGATAAGGTAGAAAGTAGCAATAGCTCCAAATTTCTTAGCGTCAGTTACAGCTTTTTTAGACTTACTATGGCCAATGGTGATGAGAGCAATAGCTATTATCATCATAGATATATGCTCAACAGCGAAAAATCGAAGTACATCATCTTTCATAAAGCCTTCCATAAAATTTACTTTTGGGCTCTTAAAATACAACACCAAGCCTATTAAGAACTGAATGTGGGTAAAAACCATAGCAAACACTGAAAGCTTCTTGTCTTTGGCTGTCCATACGCCCGATTTCTTTTTAGAAAAGGCATTAAAAATAGCGGCTAATAATAAGATCAGAACGATCCACCTTAAACCCGAGTGCGCGTGTAATAATCCGTTGTACATATTGCTTCCGTTAGTGTTCAACAAAGTAAGCACAAAAGCATCATAAAATAAAAAGACCAGTCGCTGATTATAGACGGAAGAGATTCCCATGATTTACCTAATTTGGGAGAGTAAAACAGAACTATTTTCCTCATGAAAGCAGCACTCTACACCAAGTTTCAAAGCCCGATTTCAATAGAAACCGTAGCAGACCCAAAAGCTGTTAAAGGAGGAGTAATACTAAAAGTTGGCGCCACTGGTTTGTGCCGAAGTGATTGGCATGGCTGGATGGGACACGATACGGATATTGAATTACCCCATATACCAGGGCATGAATTGGCTGGAACTGTAGTAGAGCTAGGCGCAGGCATTAGCAAATTCAAGATTGGAGATCGGGTAACCGTTCCTTTTGTGAGTGGATGTGGCAAATGCGAGCAATGTAATTCTGGCAATCAGCAAGTGTGTGACCATCAGTTTCAGCCCGGCTTTACCCATTGGGGAAGTTTTGCTGAATATGTAGGCATTCATTATGCAGACACTAATTTGGTGCATTTGCCCGATGAAATCAGTTTTGAAACCGCAGCCAGTTTGGGTTGCAGGTTTATTACTTCCTTTAGAGCGGTAGCCCATCAAGCCAAAACAACTGGAGGAAATTGGGTCGCAGTGCATGGTTGCGGTGGTGTTGGGCTTTCTGCCATTATGATTACCGAAGCCTTGGGTGCTCAAGTAATTGCTATAGACATTGATGACAGCAAATTGACTTTTGCTAAAACGATTGGTGCGCACTACACCATAAATGGCGCAAAAGAAAATGTGGTTGAGGCGGTTAAAGAAATTTCAAAAGGCGGTGTACATGTTTCGGTAGATGCACTCGGAAGCAAAACCACCTGCTTTAATTCCATTGCCAACCTCAGAAAAAGAGGTAAGCATATTCAAGTAGGCCTAATGGCTGGCAACGACTACCTGCCTGAAATCCCAATGCATTTGGTAGTGGCTAATGAACTAGAAGTAATTGGCAGCCATGGTATGCAAGCCCATGCTTATCCTGAAATGATGGAAATGATTAAATCAGGAAAACTTCAACCCGAAAAGCTGATTGGCGAATTGATTTCTTTAGAAGAAGCCACAAACCTACTTCCCAAAATGAATGAATTTCAGGGAGTAGGTGTGAAAGTGATTAATCGATTCTAATATGCCCTAAAACTTCAAAGCCGCATAGCCTTTCAACTGATAGGTGGTAAGCGTGCTTAACATTGAAGTAGCCACTTTAATACCAGGCGCAAGTTTTGTGTGATCAATATCGCGGCCTAAAATGGATTGAGAACAAGCAAATAGCTTCACTCCTGCTCCTTCTAATTCTTTGAAAAGCGGAATATGCGGATTATCTACTCCGTATTTTGCCCTGTAAGTGTCATTATCTAATGTAGACCATATAGCTTGCCCATGAATGGCCAACACCACCTTCATGTTTTTGGCAGGTACTCCTCCCATGGCATGCAAGTTCAAAAGTCGGGCTACATTCTCTAAAGAATACATTACAGCTTTGGGATCAGCATCGCCAGTAGCAATATCAATAACTATTTTGTACTCAAGCTTAGGGTCAGGCTTTTCGACAGCAAAAGGCGCATCAATGATTCCTCCGTATCCTTTAATAATTGGGTTAATCTTTTCTTGAGAAAAACCGATGTTAACGATTAACAAAGCGGCAAAAGCAAAGAGGTATTTATTCAAGTTTGTCATGCTATTCAGGGTTATTTACAATCGAACCCAATAGACACAATTTCAAAGAATAAATCAATCAATCTTTCGGGAAAGGATTATTCCCACTTAAAAAAAGCATAGCCTTTAAGTTGATAGGTACTTATAGTGGTGAGAGCAGAAGTTCCAATTTTCACGCCAGGCATTAAGTCCTCCACCTTATTTCCATACATGGAATACGACTGACCACAAACAATCACTTCAACACCAGCTTCCATTAGTTCTTTGTACAAAGGAGCATAGGGGCTTTCCACTTCATATTTTGTTTTGTAGGCGTCAGCATTCAAAACAGAACTCGTGGCACCCGCGTGAATCACTACTGCAACTTTAAGATTTTCAGGCTTCACTCCTCCTACACCGTGCAGGTTAATCAGACGTGCCACATTTGTTGCAGCAAAAGCCGCACTTTCAGGCTTATCTAGTTTATGCACCAACTCAATCAGAATTTTATATTCCATATTTGGATCTGGCTCAACATCCACCTTTTCCAACTCTAAAATTCTTCCGTAGTTTTTAATAATAGGGTTTACCCACTTCTTTTCTTGAGAAAAGCTCAACTGAGTAATGAGGAGCAAAGAAAAGGCAATGATGATTCTAAGTTTCATAGGAGTGTTTTTTTGACCAGTTCAATTACAATATTCCAACCAGTAAATTCAAACCATAGAAATAAAATTATTACCACCTTGAAATTAAAACTCTGGCTTGTTGCGAAAATATACCGATTGGTATATTTTTACATGTGACTTTTGCTAAATCTGAAAGAACAAAGAAGAGAATCATAGAAACGGTAGCTCCCATTTTCAACAAAAAGGGTTACCAGAGCACAGCTTTGTCAGACATTACCAGCGCCACTGGATTAACCAAAGGTGCCATTTATGGTAACTTTGGAAATAAGGAAAATTTGGCAGAAGCTTGTTTCAATCACAATGTAAAGTTCTTGCAGAAGGGTTTACAAATAACGTGGGCTGCCAACCCTTCGAGCATCGGCAAACTCATTGGTTTACTCAATTTCTATCATCAGAACTTTGAAACTGTGGCCAACAATGGTGGCTGCCCCTTAATGAATGTAGCGGTAGAGGCAGATGACTTCTATCCCTTCTTTAAGGAAAAGGCCAAAACCATACTACTGAATTGGCAGTCCGAAATTACCAGTGTAATCAAAGAGGGGCAAAATTCAGGCGAAATCAAGCCTGAAGTTGATGCCGCCAATTTTGCCAATTTTTACATTGCTACCATTGAAGGTGGTATTCTGATAGCAAAAACCGCAAATGATCCAGCATCGTTTTTTAACATTATTGAAAACTTGAAATCATTGGTAAATCACCAATTAAAAATAACAACATGAAAAGAGTAGTAATTACAGGAATGGGGGCTTTGACCCCAATTGGAAATAACTTAGAAACGTATTGGGCAAACCTAAAAGCTGGAAAAAGCGGTGGTGCACCAATCACGAGGTTCGATACCACGAAATTTAAAAGTCACTTTGCCTGCGAATTGAAAGACTTTAATGTGGAAGATTACATTCCACGAAATGAGGCCAGGCGTATGGACCCATTCACACAGTACGCACTAATTGCTACGGAAGAGGCCATAAAAAATGCCAAAATTGATTTTGATGTACTTAACAGAAATCGAATTGGGGTGATTTGGGGATCAGGAAATGGCGGTATTCAAACCTTTACGGAAGAGATGATCGACTATGTGAAAAATGACGAAACCCCTCGCTTCTCCCCTTTCTTCATTCCCAAAATCATAGCAGACATTGCTTCGGGGCTTATCTCCATTAAATACGGATTAAGGGGCGTAAATTTCACCACCATTTCAGCTTGCGCCTCTTCTACCACTGCCATTATTGATGCCTTTAACTATATTAAATGGGGTAAGGCTGACATGATTATTACGGGTGGATCGGAAGCCCCAATTACCGCGGCTGGACTGGGCGGCTTTACTGCTTCTCGTGCACTTTCTACCAATAATGAGAACCCAGCAACTGCTTGCCGTCCGTTCGATGTAAGTCGCGATGGATTTGTAATGGGCGAAGGCGCTGGTACTTTAATTTTGGAATCTTACGAACACGCAATCGCCAGAGGCGCAACCATTATAGCCGAAGTAGCAGGCGGTGGAATGGCAGCCGATGCCTATCATTTAACCGGAACCCACCCCGAAGGAGAAGGTGCTTTCTTAGGAATGCAAGAAGCATTGGACGATGCAGGTATTGAACCAAAAGACATTGATTATATCAACATGCACGCCACCTCTACGCCTATTGGTGATCCAAGTGAATTGATTGCAATTGAAAGACTGTTCGGAACGAACCCTGATTTGAATATTTCAGCTACGAAATCCATGACTGGACACTTACTTGGTGCGGCAGGCGCTATAGAAGCCATAGCCAGTGTAATGGCAATTGTAGAAGGCATTATTCCTCCAACGATTAACACGAAAAACGTTGATCCTGAATTTGATGGTAAATTTGAACTCACCCTTGGTTCGGCACAAAAGCGAGAAGTAAAATATGCATTGAGCAACACTTTTGGCTTTGGCGGACATATGGCCAGCGCGGTGTTTAAGAGGTTTGAGCGTTAGATGTTAGATGTTAGATGTTAGATGTTAGAGCGAAACGAGATTAAGAAAGGTCAGGCTGATTTCTTTCAAGTAGAAACTCTACCTATAAATCCTTAATAAGGAGATGAACTCAACCCTCCAAAAGTTCAAAACTTTTGGAGGGTTCTTTATTTTTCATCAGCCTAATAAAACACCACCTCCACATTCGGGAGAGCACTTTTCAGCTTTTCAATGTCGTTGCTTCGTAAAGAGGTATTGAAACAGATAACGGTTTCTAGTTTCTTCAATTCTGTTAGTCGGTCGAACTTGAAGACTTTGGTGTTGGAACAGTCTATCCATTTTAAGTTAGACAGGCCTTCAAGCCCAGTGAAACGCTTCACATTCGTTCCTGAGCAATTGATTCGCTCTAATTTCGTCATCGTTGTGAGCGGGCGCAAATCATCAATGGCTGTATTGCTAAAGTTGAGCGACTTCAGATTATTGAATTTCAGTACAGACAATAAATCTGTTACCGGCATTTCCGTAAAACTCAAAGACTCTAAAGTTTTTAGGTCTGGCAATGAGTTCAAATCTCTCATTCCAAGCCGGTTTAGGCTGAGCTCTTTCAATCGGTAAAACTCCGATAGTTCCACCAAACTAGTAATCGATGAGCCTTGAATATTCAACCTTTCAAGGGAAACTAATTGATGTAGCTGTTTGGCCGTTGGCTGAGCAGCCATCACCACATTTTCTTTGAAAGCCCTTTTCATAGGTTCGCTTAATATTCCCCACCAAGCATTTAGAGCTTTGGTTTGGAAAATCACGGTCAAGTCTTCCTTCTTATCGAGTATTAACGAAACCGCAGTTTTATCCACATTACTCCCCTCTAAACTCAAGTATTTCAACATGGCCAATCGCCCCAAGTCAGTAATATTTTTGACCTTCGTGTTCTCAGCCTCAATATGTCTTAAGTTAGATAAGTTCGCCAAAGGCGAAAGATCTGCTACGGAAGTATTATTCAGAGTAAGTGTTTCTAAACGTTCCAATGACTCAAGGCCTTGAAGGTTCTTTAATGGATTAGAATTTAAGTTCAAATGCGCTATTTTCTTCAGTTGCGCCAGTGGTGCTAAAGTTATAATTCCAGCTCCTTCTAAGTTCAAAGAATCGATTCTTAAGAGCTGAATTAAATCTTCATTATCAGGGTTAGGCGTATCCATATATTTCGTTAAAACGCCCTTCCACATATCTGACATACCACCCCACCATTGCTCTAATTGCTTGGTATTTCTCACCACCAAAACTCGTGGGTTAGCCTCTACATAAGCCTCTGTACTTGCTTCTTCCAGCGGTGCATTGTCGCAGTATATCTTTGTTAAAGATTTCACCTGACTCAGTGGCTCAAGTGATTCTACCTTAGTATTGGTAATGTTCAAGGTCTTCAATTGCCCTAAAGCCGAAAGCGAAGTCAAGTCACTTACATTTGTCAATTCAAGGTTTAAATCTTGCAGCGCAATAGCCGACTGAAACCCATTCAGATTTATAATATCGCTTGCCGATAAGTCTAACTTTTTAAGCTTATTCAACTTAGAAAAATCAACCGTTGCCGTTTGTGCGGCTTCAGATAAGTTGAGTTCTTCCAAAGAAACCAGTTCACTTATGAATGATAAATCTATTTGCTTGATTCTAGAAAGATTCAATTTCTTCAATTTCTCAAACGACTTCAATAGTGAGAAATCCTCAACATGACAATTGGAGAGATTAAGCGATTCAATTTCATTGTGGTATTTTAGGTATTGAAGGTCGAAAACTGAAGTGTTGGAAACATCAAGTGACTTTAATGTATTGATAGATCGCAAAGGTTTTAGATCATTGATCCATGTATTGCTTATTTTCAGATACTTCAGGTTGGTAAGCTGATAAATTGGATCAAGATTAAGCACAAGGTCATTTCCTGATAAATCAAGGGAATCGATAGAAGCCAAACGCACCAAATCCTGATTGGACATACTGTCTCCTTCAAACTTAATTTTATCTTTAAAAACTTGCTTCCACCCTAAGGTCAGCAAAGACCACCATTCCCTTAACTGCTTATCTCTGCTTAATTTATTAGTATATATACTGGCAATTTTAAGTTCACTCTTTTTCGGGTCTAAATTCAGCTCTATAAATCGCTTTTGACTACTGTTTACAGGCTCTCCACCTAGTGAAGTACCTTGTAAATTTCTTATGATTTCGGCCTTATAGAAGGGCGTGCCATCCTCTTTGGTTTGCACCAATATTTCTGTGATCTCGAAATCGAACACCACATTCTTGAAAAAGAAATCAATATCTTTTAAGTAGGCCTGAATGTCTTTAAAAATTGGAGTTGATCTTTTCTCTTCCAGGTCATCTTCTACCTGAACTTTGGGGTCGACAAAAAGCTTTGCATAGCTGTTGCTAATAATCACTTCCTTTTCGCTTACAGCGGTTCGCTCCGATCCAATTACATTCAGATAATACTCCAGTGCACTGATAATTTCTTTTACTCCCTCTTTCTTTTTTTCCAACACCGAGTCGGCCAAAACAGGAGATTGCGCCCACAATGAGGCACTTGCACTAAAAAAGAGCAGTAATAATATGAGTCTATTTCTTCTCATAAATTATTTTCAATAAATCTTCCTTTTGAGAAGTGTTGACTTGAAGTAAGTCTGAAATTAACCAACCTGAATTATCGTTGGCACGATTAAAATTGGTGAGAGAAAAGTACCAGCCATCAATACCAAAGAAATGGTAATTCATTCGGTTTACAGTTTGAAATTGGAGAATCCCCATTTTTACCTCATAGAGAAATATGGTCAAGAAATCTGGCTTGTAATCGGCCAAAGTATATGATTCTGGAACGCCTCCTTTCACAAGGGCCTTTCGTAAATTCATAAAGTCAAGCTCGTGACTCATTGGGTGTAAAAACACCTTGGTTTCGCCTCGCTGCTTGTCAAACATGGTTTTGTAAGGATCGAAAGCGACATCGGCTATAACCCATTCGTAACCAAGTGCCTCCTGCTGAATTTTCATATAAAGCAGTAATGGCATTTCTTTCCCTTTGTAGAGAAAAGTAGTGTTTACTACTGCAAACCAATCTTTAGAGTGCAGGTTTAAAAATTCAGGATTATCGCCTTGAGTTACTCTTTCGATAAAGTCATTCTTGGCTTGAGAAGAAATATCAGTATCCTCCTCATCGAAGAGGATACTGAGGTATTTTTTACGCAATCTTTCATTGCGATATTGCCTATCATCAGGCTCAAACGTTCTTCCTTTTACGTCTTCTTCTCCGTTAAAGCGCTTAAAAAACTGATTGAGTTGCTTCGTGCTTGCCAACAGTTGCTGCTCGATTTCATAATTTTCGCCCACAATTTGGGCAGAAGAATATGAGGTAAAAACGAAGAAAAAAGAAAGTGAAAGAAGAATTAGTTTTTTCATACTGAAGTTTCAGATACTCTGATATCACCCAAAATTACGTCCCAAAATTCGATAGTTCTACCAGCAATCTGAGTCTTTTTCTTTTCTACGTAAATGGTAATATCCTTTTTAGTTGTGTCTTTATAGTTCATTTTATCCGCGGTAGTTCCTTCAAACTTCTGATAAATAGTAACTACACCAACATAACGGCCATCAGGCTGTCTTTCTAAATCAGATATATATTGAACATCGTACCATTCAATATTTACCTTATCATAGTTAAGCGCCATTAATCGCTGGAAATACTCACGTACTTTGTAGTACTTGATTTCTTCCGAAGCGAGTGATGACACACCCATTTCGCTACCCGGAGCGAATAATTCTTCGGCCCTATCCATTACGCGGTTGGCTTCAGAAAATGGAGTATCCTTATTACCAATAATGGCAATGTACTTCCCTAAGTCTTTAACTTTTTCTAAGGCTAATGAGTCAATTGCTTTTTCACGATTGGGGTCTACAGGACTTTGAGCTTGGGTTGAAACAGCAAAAAAGGCCATTAAAGCAACCACATAAGAAAGTCTTTTAAATATTTGATTGTTCATAATTTCTTGTGTTAGGGTATTTTTGACTATTTCTTTACTAATACTAGTTCCTTGATTCTGCCTTGAGAATCCATCACCATTTCTTTTACCTTGTGTGGAGCCTTCTTAAGGTCCTTTAAATAGTTAAGGTACTTAGTAATCGTAGTTGGTTCGTCAAAATCTTCAGTTCCATTGGCTGCGTAAAAAATGATCAATACTGGAGCTTCTCCATTACTAAACATTCCAACGGCTTCTCTGATATTATTATTTGCTGCGTTAATAGAAGTAGCATTCGCGATTTGCCCAAAATAATTAGACAACCTAGCGTCAAGCGCCCTATTGGCCGCCTCTGGATCTACTTTTGGTTCTTCCTTTACAGGAGGAGTTGGCTCGGGAGTGGTTTCTTCAATAACTTCTTCTGGTTCTTGGTTGGCATCAACCACCGCTTTTTGACTCTTACAAGAAGACATTACAAAGAGCAGTAAACAGAAGACTGGCACTAATTTAAAGATGCTTTTCATGTTGTGTGAATTTGGTTTCATATATATGGCTTCGTTAAACGATTTCTCATTAAGCAAGTTCTGTTCCAAGCTACTATTATTTTCACTAAACAGCTCTTTTAGCAACTTTTCACAAAGTTTTCTTTTCGAATAGAGAAAATTGCTGTCAAAATGAAAACAAGAATCTTGTAAGCGGACAAATATGGGGAAAGAATGACTCATTAACTTGTCATTTCTTACCGAGTTTTTGAGTAAGAATCTGCACAAAAAAAATGTCGCAACAGGAATTAACCCATTGCGACATTTCATGAAAATTAAATTCAGCTTTAACCTCTTGGAGCAATTTGAGCACCTTCAGGCATTTTGAAATTATCCATGCTTGGTACTTCTTTTGAAAGCTTTACATTTTCGAAAAGCACTTCATTTCTCATTCCACCTACTTTGCCATCTTTATATTGATACCACTGCAAAGATTTTGGTAAAGTAATTCCATTAATGGTTTGCCATTGATCATACTTAATTAAATTCCATCTGTCACTTGCTTTTTCACTACCAAAAGTGGCAGTATACATTAACCAAGCCATTTTATTGGTTTCCGGATCGGAGTAAATGATGTAATTATCCTTAGATGACTCACCCACTCCGTTTTCATACGAAATTTTCACTCCATTATATGTAGTACCCAGAATATTCATTGGCTCTACATCTTCATAAATCACGCCTTCATCGCCTACCACAAAAGGGAATGCGTAAAAGTAGAAATAGAGGTTATAGGTCATTCGAGCTCGGGAAGCATTAGCCGTGGCTGGGCTTACCCAAACCTCATTACCATCAAAACCTGTTGTATCATTTCCTGATTCAATCCGAGTATACCTGCTTTGGAGCTCAATCAAGTGATGCTGCCCATTGGACATATCATAAGAAAGCTGCTTCATTTCAGACCAATTACCAAAACCACCATGAGCATCAAAAACTTTAGTGATGCTTTCTGAGTGATGTTCCGTTTTTGGCGAAGTTACTTTTACCTCTTCAATTTTATTCTCAGTTTTTGTTTCTCCACAGCCCATTAGAGAAGCCATAAGGAAAACTATTAAATATTTTTTCATTTTCAGATTGATTAAATTCTGCCGTAAAGTTCACGAATTTACAGATTTCCAAAGTCAGATGGCTTACCCTATTAGTATACTTGTTCAAGAATGATAGGAATCCTTTTTCTCTAGCTGTTTCGGAATGTATATTTGGGCAAGAAATAATTTGAATGAAAGAGAAGCAAAAACAATTCGAAACCGAGGCCATTCGCACTCAGATTGAAGGCACACATGCGCAGGAGCATTCTACTCCTATGTATCTTACTTCTAGCTTCACTTATGAAGACGCTGAAGAAATGCGTGCGGCTTTTGCTGGTGAAAATGATAAGAACATCTACAGTCGCTTCAGCAACCCAAACCTACAAGAACTAGTAGACAAGGTTTGCAAAATGGAAAAGGCAGAAGCTGGTTATGCTTTTGCTTCAGGAATGGCTGCCATTTTCTCTTCCTTCGCTGCCTTACTGTCTTCGGGCGACCATATTATTTCTTGTCGATCCATTTTTGGTTCAACCCATACTGTTTTCGGTAAAATATTACCCAAATGGAATATCGACACCACTTATGTGGACATTGACAATACCAGCGATTGGGACAATGCGGTTCAACCCAATAGCAAAATTTTATATGTAGAAACCCCAACAAACCCCGCTGTAGATATTATTGATTTGGAATGGTTGGGGCATTTTGCAAAAAAGCACAATCTCATTTTAGTGGTCGACAATTGCTTTGCTACTCCTTACCTACAACAGCCAATTCAATATGGTGCCGACTTAGTAATTCATTCGGCCACCAAATTCATGGATGGACAAGGCCGTGTAATGGGTGGAATTACGGTTGGTAAAAAAGAATTGATTGATGAAATCTATGCCTTTAGTAGAAGTACTGGCCCTGCCCTTTCTGCCTTTAATGCTTGGGTAATTTCTAAAAGCTTAGAAACCTTGGCTGTACGCATGGATCGCCATTCTGAAAATGCACTCAAGCTGGCTGAGTTTCTCGAAAATTCAGAATTTGTAGAATGGGTTAAATATCCCTTTCTAAAATCACACCCTATGTATGAAGTGGCTAAAAAGCAAATGAAGGCTGGTGGAGCAATGGTAGCATTTGGCATTAAAGGAGGCCTAGAAAGCGGAAGAACATTTTTGAACAACATTAAAATCTGTTCCCTTACTGCGAATTTAGGCGACAGCCGAACCATTGTAACTCACCCTTCTTCTACCACACACGCAAAGCTCTCGGAAGAAGAGAGAATAAAAGTGGGAATAACTCCGGAACTGATTAGGGTTTCAGTAGGTTTAGAGCACATTACAGATATTATAACCGACATTGAGCAAGCCTTAAAAGCCGCCCAATAATTTCCATATGAAAAACGTAACTGCGGAAATCCTGACCATTGGAGATGAAATTCTCTTTGGTCAAATTTTAGACACTAACGCCCAATGGATGAGTGCTGAACTCGATCTGCTTGGAATTAGAGTAGTGAGAAAAACTACGGTTGGCGACAATGAACCAGATATTCTGCATGCATTTACAGAAGCCGAAAGCCGAGCAGATTTGGTGTTAATTACAGGCGGTTTAGGCCCAACTAATGACGACCTTACTATGCCCAGTCTGGCCAAATATTTTGGTTGCAAAATTGTAGAAAACGCTAGTGTTTTGGCACACGTGAAAGACTTCTTCGAAAAACGAGGAAGGGATTTTACAGAGATGAATAAAAGGCAGGCGCTAGTTCCTGAAATTGCCGAGGTAATCCATAACTCTTTGGGCACTGCACCTTGCACATGGTATGAGCGGAACGGTAAAATATTTGTTTCCATGCCCGGGGTGCCTCATGAGATGAAAAATGTAATGAAGGAATTTATTATTCCGAAGGTTCGTACTTTCTTTCAAACCCCAGTAATTTACCATAAGGTAATTAGAACGGTAGGAATTGGCGAATCCTTTCTAGCAGATAAAATAAAAGATTGGGAAAACGCCCTCCCCCATCATATTCGCTTAGCCTATCTTCCGAGTGTTGGTCATGTAAAATTAAGACTTACTGCCATAGGTGACGACCGCAGCCAACTGGAAAAAGATGTACAACAACTGATTGACGCATTTATTCCTCTAGGCGGTAAATACATCTACGGCTATGACGAAACAAGCTTGGAAGAAGCCGTAGGCCAACTTCTTCTGGCCCAAAAGAAAACAATTGCGCTAGCAGAAAGTTGTTCGGGTGGATTTATTCAACATAAAATCACTCAAATTCCCGGATCATCTGCTTACTTTCAGGGCGGAATTGTACCTTACCACAACCAATTTAAGATTGATGTGTTAGGTGTGAAGGCTTCCACGCTTGAAAAACATGGTGCGGTAAGCGAAGAATGTGTTAAAGAAATGGCCGAGAGGGTTAGAGAAAAATTTAACTCAGACATTGGTGTTGCTAGCAGTGGAATTGCCGGACCAGGCGGTGGTTCTGAAGAAAAACCAGTAGGAACGGTATGGATTGCCTTTGCAGATGGCAAACAAACCATAACCAAACGACTTCAATTAACACAGAATAGAATATTAAATATTGAATTAACAGAAATAGCAGTACTAAATTTGGTTAGAAAAAGTTTGAATCAATAGAACATTGATAATATTTGGTTTAATGCTATTTTTGTCTTTTTAATGCGAACGTTTTTAACCTCTAAGAACATAAGAATATGGCACTTGTAGAAATGGTGATGCCTAAAATGGGCGAGAGTATAATGGAAGGCACGGTCTTGACTTGGCTAAAACAGGAAGGCGACACAATTGAAGCCGATGAGTCTGTATTGGAGGTAGCCACAGACAAGGTTGACACTGAAGTCCCTGCCATTCACGCAGGTGTTTTGAAAGAAATATTAGTAAAAGAAGGCGATGTAGTTGCTGTCGGAGCTCCAATTGCCCGAATAGAAACAGAAGCATCTGCTGGTGGTGATACTACACCAGCTGCTGCAGCCCCTAAAGCTACTACCGCAAGTGAAAAACCTGCAGAAGCCACTTCCAATAATCAAGCGGTCGTATTAGATAAACCCGCTGGCGATAGATTCTATTCACCTTTGGTAATGAACATTGCCCGTGAAGAAGGCATTCCTATGAGTGAATTGGAAAGAGTTCCAGGCACTGGCAGAGAAGACCGAGTAACTAAAAAAGATATTTTGGCCTACGTTAAAAACAGGCCACAAGGTGGTGTAGCAGCAGCTGCTACTCAAACACAAACAGCACCGTCTGCGCCAGTGCAGTCGGCTCCAAAGCAAATGCCAGTTTCGATTTCAGGCGAAGATGAAATCATAGAAATGGACAGAATGCGTAAGATGATTGCCGAGCGCATGGTAGACTCTAAACGCATTTCTCCTCACGTTACTTCTTTTGTTGAGGCAGATGTATCGAATGTAGTTGCTTGGAGGAATAAGGTGAAAAATGGCTTTATGGAAAGAGAAGGTGAGCCAATTACCTTCACTCCAATCTTTATTGAGGCCATTGTGAAAGCCATAAAAGACTACCCAATGATCAATATTCAGGTAGACGGCACTAGAATCATTAAGAAAAAAGACATCAATATTGGTTTAGCTGTAGCCTTACCTAGTGGTAACCTTATCGTTCCTGTAATTCACCGAGCCGACCAATATAACTTAACTGGGCTTACTAAAAAGGTAAATGCCTTGGCTAAAAAAGCACGTGAAAACAAATTGACACCAGATGATTTGCAAGGCGGTACTTTTACCGTTTCAAACGTAGGTTCTTTCGGTAACGTAATGGGAACTCCAATTATCATGCAACCTCAAGTAGCAATTATGGCTTTAGGTGCGGTGGTTAAAAAGCCAGCAGTAATTGAAACACCTTCGGGCGATGCAATCGCGATTCGTCATAAAATGTTCCTTTCACATTCTTACGACCACAGAGTTGTAGATGGTTCTTTAGGTGGAATGGTGGTAAGAAGAGTAGCTGATTATTTAGAGAAATTTGATCTAAAACAAACCCTATAATATTCTAGAAAATCAACCCTAAAACCTCAATCAGAAATGGTTGAGGTTTTTTTATTGCCCTTTAAGCTGAAAAATCAATTTCACATAGTTTCACAGCTCATACATTTACCAATAGATCAGAAAATTTCGCTATTTTAATTTCTATATAAAGTAAACCAAATATGGCATTTAGTATATAATTAAGTATCTTATCAGATGCTTAAACAATTAAGCGAAAGCAGTTATCTTAAAATAATTCATAACAAAATGAGGTAAGAATTTATAAAAAGTGAATTTAAAATCCGAAGACATACATGAACTAGCGAATACTAGTAAAGGGCAAAACACACTTCTCGAGGCATTAAACCAGGCTTCCATTATATCTGTTGTTGATACGAAAGGCAACTTCACTTTTGTAAACGACAACTTCTGTAACATCTCTGATTACAGTAGAAAAGAATTATTGGGTGAAAATCATAACCTCATTTCAACCATCGAAAGTCAAATCTCTTCTCACCACGCATGGAAAGGAGAACTGAAAAACAGAAAAAAAAACGGAACCTATTTTTGGACACAAGCCTCTATTGTTCCTACTAAAAACAGTCAAGGAAAAATTGAGCATTACACTATTGTTCAGATCGACATCACAGAAAGCAAGTTAAAAACACTTCATTCTCTAAACAGAAATTCACAAAAAGACACTGAGTTCAACCTTAATCAAGCCCAAAAAATTGCCAAGATCGGAAGTTTCGACACAAGTATGAATGAGATATGGTGGTCAAACGAGTTGTTTGCATTATTTGGGTTAAGCCCTAACAACTTCAAACCCCAAAGAGATAGCTTTTATAGCTTGTTACATCCGAATGATCAACCTTCATTTAATAAATTAGTAGAGTCTCTTTCTAATGAAACAAAAACTCAATTTGAGTTTAGAGCAAAGCATTCTAGCGGAAAGTGGCTACACCTTGAATTAACAGCAGAAGCAAAGTATGATAAGGACAACAACTTTATTGGGTCAATTGGCACAATGCAAGACATAACAGAGAGGAAAGAAGCGCAAGCTGCCCTAAGGTATGCCTATAACATAATCAACCGCAGTCCAGCAGTTGTTTTTAGATGGAAAAACATTCAAGACCTTCCTGTCGATTTTGTGTCAAATAATGTTTTGGAACTTACCGGATACTCGACTGAAGATTTTTTAAACAAGCGAGTTAGTTATGATGACATCATACATCCACAAGATCGAGAACGTGTCAGTTTTGAAGTGGCAACAGCCAATACAATTGACAACAATAACATGTATCATCATGAGCCTTATAGACTTATTACAAAAAATGGGGAAACAAAATGGGTGCTCGACACCACCTACATTAGACGTAATACTGCTGGCAAAGTAATGTTTCGCGAAGGCATTGTTTATGACATTACCAAACAAAGGCTGGCTGAGGAAGACCTCAGAAAAAATGAGGCATTATTAGCCAACATGAGTGAAACAGCAAAGATTGGTGGCTGGGAACTAGACGTTAACACCTTGCAAATTGATTGGACAGATGAAACATATTTTATTTATGAACTAGACCCCAGTCAACAACCAAACTTAGCAGAAGGAATTAAATATTACCATCCTGATGATCGGTCTAAAATTGAAAAAGCTGTTCGAAACGCCATTGACCTAAAAGAGCCATTTGATCTAGAAGTTAAATTTATAACAGCAACAGGTAAACACTTATGGGTTCGTGCAATTGGTAGGCCTATTACAAAAAACGGAAAAACCATAAAAGTAACAGGCACATTCCAAGACATTACCGAACGTAAAAAAACTGAATTATCCATCCAACACCACCTTCAATTATTAGAACAGAAAAATAAAGAGTTGAATCAGTTTGCGTACATCGCATCACACGATTTACAAGAACCTCTTCGAACTGTGGCAAACTATGTTGAACTGCTCAATTGGAAATACCAAGATAAATTAGATGCAGATTCAAATCTATACCTAAGCTATATCACGCGTTCAGTAGAGCGAATGCAAGACCTGCTGCATGCATTATTAGAGTATACAAGCATTGGGAAATACGAAAAGGAACCAACACTTATTGACTGTAATCATATATTGGATCAAGTTAAGGTTGATTTATCTGCCCAGCTGGAAAAAAAGAAAGTCAAACTTAAAATTAACAAACTAGTACAAGTTAAAGGTTATGAACACGAACTACGTTCACTTTTTCAAAACCTAATATCTAACTCCATTAAATATTGCAAGCCCGATACCACTCCCGAAATTGATGTTTCTGTAGAGAAAGAAACTAATCAATATACTTTTGCTATAAAGGATAATGGAATTGGCATTGATGAAAAATATAAAGAGAAGATATTTGTGATTTTTCAACGGCTTCATAATCAAGATTCTTATGAAGGAACAGGAATTGGATTAGCCCGGTGTCGGAAAATTGCAGAATTACATGGTGGCAAAATATGGGTCGATTCTCAACCCAATCAAGGTAGTACATTCTATTTTTCTATTCCAAATTAACCAATTATGAAAAAGAAAATCCCCTGCGTATTATTAGTTGACGACAACGAGGCTGATAATTTCTATCATAAAATCGTGATAGAAAGATCTGAATTTGCAGAAGAAATAGTATCGGTTACCGGAGGACAAGAGGCTTTAGAATACCTTCAATTAAGTTTAAAAGGAGAAAACCCATCGCCAGATTTGATTTTTCTTGATATTAACATGCCTAGAATGGATGGGTGGGAATTTTTAGAAGCTTATGCAAAGCTGGACAAACCTGAAAACGAAAGAATCATAGTGGTTATGCTGTCTACTTCTAAAAATCCAGAATATATTAAAAAAGCGAACGAAATAAACGAAGTAAGCGAATTCACCAGCAAGCCACTCACCACTGAGTACTTAGAAGAGATTCGTGAGAAATACTTTAGTAAGTAACTCAAACTAGCTAATCAATAGCTTCGCACACCGTTTTCTTATCTCAAAACCTAAACCCTCCTTCTTCTATTAAAATCTTTTAAAAATTATTACCCTACAAATTTGGTAGATTTTATATTCTTTCTTTTTCTTTGCACCAGAAATCAAATCACTAAAACTCAAAGTATGGATCTGAACATTTCTACACAAGTAAGCAAAGCCGCCAAAAGAGACATCCTTGAGCTCAAAGCAAAGATTGAAAGGTTTCAACAAGGCAAAATTGAAGAAGACAAATTCAAACTCTTTCGTTTAACGCGAGGCGTTTATGGCCAACGCCAACCTGGTGTTCAAATGGTGCGCATTAAACTTCCATATGGAAAAGTAACCTCAAATCAACTGGTTAAGATTGCTGAGGTATCTGATAAATACGCAACGGGTAATTTACACTTAACCACGCGTCAGGATATTCAACTGCACTTTGTTAAAATGCAGGATTCTCCTGCCCTATGGGCTGAATTAGAAGAAGAGCAAATTACATTGCGTGGTGCTTGCGGTAACACAGTTAGAAATGTAACTGCATCGCCAGACGCAGGCATCAATCCAAACGAACCGTTTGATGTTACGGCATATGCCCATGAGTTAACCCATTATTTCCTTAGAAACCCCATTTGCCAAGATATGGGAAGGAAATTCAAAATTGCCTTTGCATCAGATGACAAAGACTCTGCTTATACTTATTTTCATGATATAGGGTTCATACCTAAACTGAAGGAAGAAAACGGTCAAAGTATCAAAGGCTTTAAAGTAGTGCTTGGAGGTGGATTAGGAGCCGTATCAATGACTGCTCAAACTGCACATGAATTCTTACCAGCCGATCAGTTCATCCCGTTTACAGAAGCTGTAATTAGAGTATTCGATCGGTATGGCGAGCGCACCAATCGAAACAAAGCCAGAATGAAGTTTTTGGTAAAGAAAATTGGTTTTGATCAGTTGTTAAAGCTTGTGGCCGAAGAGCAAAAAGCATTAAAGGTAAAGTCATTTGAGGTGAATAACGATTATGAAAAAGTCACTCTCCCTGAAAACCCTTCGATTCCACCGGTAACTTTAGAAAACTGGCAACAGTTTGAAGACTGGCAACGCACCAACGTATTTCCACAAAAGCAATCAGACTACTATGGTATCTGGGTACGGGTTTCTTTAGGAGACATTCACTCTTCTACAGCCAAACTATTGGCCAAGCTGGTCCAAAAATATGCAGCAGATGATATGAGAGTTACGGCAAACCAAGGTTTGCTTATTAAGTATGTTCGGAAAGAATTATTACCATTCTTCTTTCAAAAATTAACTGAGCTCGGCCTCGCAAAACCTGGGTTCAATTCCACGCACGACATTACTTCTTGCCCCGGTTCCGACACTTGTAACTTAGCTGTTACTAATAGCACCGCCCTCTCAACAACCCTCGAACACATGCTCAACAATGAGTTCAAACATTTGATTGATGAATCCTTTATCAAAATCAAAATCAGTGGTTGTATGAATGCTTGTGGTCAGCATATGACAGCAAACATTGGCTTCCACGGTAGTTCAATAAAAAATGGTGCGCTTGTTATTCCTGCTATGCAAGTGGTTATTGGTGGTGGTATTTCCCCTAATGGGGAAGGCTTTATTGCAGAAAAAGTAATAAAAGTACCTACTAAGAAAATCCCTCTGGCGCTATCTTTTATACTCCATGAGTTTGAAGAAAAGGCCAATGAAGGCGAATATTTTAACGACTTCTATCAACGTTTAGGGAAAATGCATTTCTATCATTTGCTCAAGCCATTAACGGATGTACAAGCACTCGAAGCTTCGGACTATGTAGATTGGGGAAAATCAGAAAGCTTTAGCCCAGAAATTGGTGTGGGCGAATGCGCTAGCGTAACATTAGACGTAATTCAAACGGTAATTGAAGAAGCTAAAGAAAGACTGGATTGGTCTAAAGAAGGACTAGAAGAAGGCATTTATGCCGATGCTATTTACAATAGTTACAATGCCTTTGTGATTGCGGCCAAGGCCCTACTGCTTAGTGAAGATGTAAGTTGTAATACACAAATAGGCATTCTCCAGAGCTTCGATCAAACCTTTCAAAACAAAGCTCTTTTTCAATTTGAGCCTTCATTTGAAGATTTCGTACTCCAAATCAACAAGAATGAACCATCAAAAGAGTTTGCCAACAGCTTTTACAATGCTGCAGAACATTTTCTAATAAAAGCCAACACCTATAGAAGCCAGCAATTGGCTGATGCAAATGGCGTAGACAAAACCGTAATCACCGATTTCTATAAAGCCTAATGCAGAATATACATCCAAAATTAACCCTTGTAGGCGCAGGCCCGGGCGATCCAGATTTAATCAGCGTAAAGGGAATTAAAGCCATTGCCGATGCCGATGTAATTCTTTACGATGCATTAATCAGTAAAGAACTGCTAACGTACGCCACCAAGCGAGCAGAACTTATTTACGTAGGCAAACGGGTAGGAAAACACAGCCACACTCAAAATGCCATCAATGAATTGATAGTATACTTTGCCCAAGAAAAAGGACATGTAGTCCGCTTAAAGGGAGGAGACCCTTTTATTTTTGGTCGTGGCTATGAAGAAATTGTTTATGCTCAAAAACATGGTATCTCTACTGCTATGGTTCCCGGTATCAGCAGTGCTCATGCTGTTCCTGCGCTACAGAGCATTCCCCTTACTTCCAGAGGTATAAACCAAAGTTATTGGGTAACTACTGGCACTACCAGTACAGGCGAATTATCGCCAGATATTACCATTGCGGCACAATCATCGGCCACAATAGTAATTCTAATGGGCACTAGAAAGTTAACCGAGATTTGTCAAGTTTTTCAAGAAGTAAAAAAAGGAAACACGTCTATCGCAATTATTCAGAATGGCACATTACCAAACGAAAAAATTGTAGTCGGTACGATTGATGACATTCAAGAAAAAGCAAAAGAAAGTGAAGTTGGCGCACCTGCCATAATCATTATTGGGGAGACTGTAAACCTTCGTCAAGAACAAAGGCTCTCTTCTATTCAACAACAAGTATTTGCTCATGGTCAATGAACTCTACCCTGTTTTTCTTAAAGTACATACTTTCGATGTACTCATTGTTGGCGGAGGCGATGTTGGGCTAGAGAAAATAAGCTTCTTGTTAAAAAGCAGCCCAAACGCTAAAGTCACTTTGGTAGCCAAAGAAATAAAGAATGAAATCAAAGTATTAGCTAAAGATCACCTTTCTGTAAAGCTAATAGAACGAGAGTTTTTTAATGAAGATTTGACCGAAATGCAGTTGGTTATTATTGCAACTGAAAATCGAGCACTGAACAAAACTATACATACCGAAGCCAAAGAAAGAGGCATTTTGGTAAACGTAGCCGACACCCCCGAATTATGTGATTTCTATATGGGAAGTATAGTTACCAAAGGCGATTTAAAAATTGGAATTTCAACCAATGGAAAATCTCCAACCATTGCCAAACGATTAAGAGAGCTTTTCACTGATTTACTTCCAGATGAAATTGAAACCCTAATTAGCAATATGGAAATGATTCGAAATAACATAAAAGGAGATTTCAGTAAAAAAGTAAAAGAGCTCAATAAATTGACTGAACACCTGATAAACAAATAAAAGGATTAGCAACATAGCCCTCGTTTTCAATGTTAATTCACTAATTTTCAATTCCATATTAAATAGTGTTATGAAAGAAACTACCGTAAAGGAACTAGCAGAACTAAAAGCATTAGGAGCAGACTTTCAGTTGATTGATGTAAGAGAACAAAATGAATTTGAAATAGCTGAAATTGGTGGAGAATTAATTCCCATGAACACCATTCCAGACAACGTAGATAAAGTGAGTCGCGATAAGAAAGTGGTGATTCATTGCCGTAGCGGAAAACGAAGTGGAGATGTAATCAACTGGTTAGAGCAAAACCATGGTTTCGAAAATCTCTATAACCTTAAAGGTGGAATTCTGGCCTATGCCGATGAAATTGACAATAACTTAACGAAATACTAAACTGTTTTCAGAAGGTTGAAACTTATTCAACCTTCTGAAAACCTAAAATCGGCTATATTTTCTAACGCGAATAAAATTGCGAATCACTCCAAAGAGCACTAACAAAACAATTGGGCCAACAAGGTTGATCAACTGCCATTTCAGCTTTTCCTTTTGCGCTCGAATTCTATCTAAAGGCCGTAGCTTAATCTCTTTATTTCTTGCCTGAATTAACCCATCATCGTCTATCAAATAGGTCAGTGCATTCATCATAAAGTCTTTGTTGGCGAATACTCTTTTTTCTTCACCTTCAGCATAAGGGTTAAAACCTAAATCGAGCGGCACTCCTCGCTGCATCTCATTTCTAATAATATCGCCATCGCCAATTACAATAATTTTTGTATTGGGGCTATCGGCTTTAAAATTATTGGTATTCACTCCTTCTTTAGGCAAAACTCTATTTTTGAAAAGGCTTTCAAACTCCCCTTCCAATAAATAAGCAATAGGGTGTTGTCCTCCTTGGTAAAGACTTGGGTCATTCTCCGCTGCAATTTCTTCGAACGAAACTGGAGCAGGTGCATTCAGTATTCGAGTATATTGCGAGGTGAATATCAGCGGAGTTTTCTTAATGCCTTGAGCGGCTACTGTGTCAATCGTACTGGTAAAACGTGTGTAAACGGCATCTAAATTACGAGTAATTGGATGATCGCTGAACCACGAAGCACCAAAGAAAAACGGCCAGCGTAAATTCGTAATTGTTTGAGAATCATCCATCCTTACCGGATATCGACCAAAATTCTGTACATCCAAAATGAAATCATTTTTCAGCCTAATTCCATAACGAAAAAACAGATCATCTAAACCTAGCGTGTAAGGCAAGCCAAAAGTACCTACTCCACCCGCTTGACGCATATCTACTCCAAGGGCATCGACCATAAAAATAGCCTTTCCCCCATGCATCAAATGCTGATCAATTTTAAACTTATCTTCCCTAGAAAAAGCCTTGGTAGGCTTTGCCATAATAATCACATCGAAGTTTTTCAACTCCGTTACCTCACTCAAATCGACAGGCACTATATCAAATGCTTCAGAGAAATCCCGAGCAAACCAATAAATATTCAACGAATCAAGCTCTCCATGCCCCTGAAGTAAGCCAATGCGTTTTCTATCTATATCAGCAATCCGCTGAATTCCAGTCGCTAGTTCATATTCAATTCCTTCTAGTGATTGGTTAAGTTTTGCTTCAAATGACGCCCCTTGATTCCCTTTCAGTAATAAAACACTGGAAGTTCGATCTCCATAACGAAGCACCACATAAGGGAAAATAAGCTTCTGAACATCCGTTCCATTATCATTATCAAATATTCTGGTAGGCGACAGCCCCGAGTCCATCCAAGCTTGATAGTTTTTATTTCGTTCGCTTTCAGTATCAGCTGCTCCAGGATCATTAACTGAATAGTAAATCGGCTGGTTGCTATAAACGCCCAACTCTTCTACGGTTTCTACAATGGATTTCTGAAAACGCTGAAATTCGGTTGGTAAATCCGTTCCCAATAAAATTTCAACATGTAAAGGCTGATTCAGTTTTCCCAATAGTTCCTTAGTAGGATCTTGAAGCGTATATCGTTTTTCTTCTGTTAAATCAAACCTCCAAAAGAAGTTGGCAGCAACTACATTGACCGCAAAAACGATAAACAAACCCAATCCAAATATTCTAATTGCCTTTACCCTGTGTGGTTTAAATGACATTCTTCGGGCAGCAAATTTTAGCGAAGTAAGCAGCAAAACAACAGTAATAGTGCTGAAGAAATACACTAGATTTCTTGAATCAATCAGGCCGCGACTCATGGCGTCATAATGAAATGAAAGGCTCATTTCATCAATATAAAGTGCAGTTTGACCTGTAAATATATCGGCCAATGCACTTATGCCAGTGAACATAAAGAAGCAGAAGAATACGGCCAGAATGAAAGCTACAATTTGATTTTCGCTGAGTGCGGATGCAAATAGCCCAATGGATGTAAATACACCACCCAATAAAATAAGGCCTATATAAGATCCAATAATTCCAGGTGTATCTAAATTCCCAACTGGATTTCCGAGCTGATAAACCGAATAATAATAAACAAGCGTAGGAAGCACTGAGAAAATTACCAAAGAAAAAGCAGCCAAGTACTTCCCTAAAATAATCTGAATGTCACTCAATGGACGGGTAAGCAGCAACTCTAAAGTGCCTGCTTTTCTTTCTTCAGCCAACATCCGCATAGTAATGGCCGGAATAAGAAACATGTAAACAAAAGGGCCGAGCGAAAAAAGCGTATCAAGCTGAGCATAACCGTAGTCAATCACACTGGTTTCGGGAAAAACCCACATCATCAAACCAATACCAGTAAGAAAAACACCGATCACAACATAAGCGATCAACGAATTCAGAAACTGTTGAACCTCTTTTCTATAAATCGCCCACATTACTCTGTTGGTTAGTTAAATCATAGAAAATTTGTTCTAGGTCTTGTTCAATAAGTTGCATCTCTAAAATCACCCAGTTTCTTTCCGAAGCCAGCTTAAAAAATCGCTCTCGAATATCTTTATTCAACTTTGAAGTAACCTGGTATTTTCCTGCACCTAAATCTTTAAACTGAAAATCTTTAATTTCAGAAATAGCTTTAAGATCAACCGGTTTAGATAGTTCAACATGCAAAACCTGTTTTACACCCGAAATCAAATGGGCAACCGAATCGTTAGCCACAATTTTACCCTGATTTATAATCACCACTCTATTACACAAAGCTTTCACTTCTTGCATAATATGAGTCGAAAGAATTACCGTTTTATCTTTACTGATTTGCTTAATTAAACCTCTGATTTCAGCAAGTTGGTTGGGATCTAAGCCAGTGGTGGGCTCATCGAGAATAAGCACTTCAGGGTCATGCAATAATGCCTGAGCCAACCCTACTCTTTGCCGATAGCCTTTTGAAAGTGAGCTTATCTTCTTATTCTGCTCACGTGTTAAGCCACAAAGCCGAATCATTTCAGCTATCCGCTGCTTCCTCTTCTTGCCTTTTATTTGATGAAGGGAAGCAATAAAAGCCAGATACTCGTGAACGAACATATCTAAATAGAGCGGATTGTGCTCAGGCAAATAACCAATAATGGCTCTCGCTTTTTTAGACTCTTTCACAATATCAAACCCCTTCACAATTACCTTTCCTTCGGAAGGCGGCAGGTAGCCTGTCGCAATTTTCATTGTGGTCGATTTACCCGCACCATTAGGTCCGAGAAAACCAAGAATATCTCCTTTGTTTACTTCAAAAGAAATTCCATCAACAGCTTTCTGTTGTCCGTAAACTTTGGTGAGTTGCTTTACCTGTATCGACATTGAATCCTTAACGAGGCCTAATATTATTTATTGGGCTTTCCTTTTGGCCATAATGGGCGAACTTCTACATCCACCACATGGTAATTTGCAAAAGTTTGAACAGACTGAACAATGGAGTTTGCTACATCTTGCGGACGCATCATATTATCGTTGGCATTTGCCAATTCAATACTATCGAAGAAATTGGTATTGGTTGAACCTGGATAAATTGTCGTCACCTTTATTCCGTGTTCTCTTAGCTCTTGAAAAATAGAATGTGAAATTCCTCGAACCGCATGTTTTGTTCCTACATAGCCTGACATTGTTTTAATTCCACTTGTTCCTGCAATGGAAGAAATATTTACAATATGCCCTTCTCCCAATTCTATCATGCTAGGCACGGCTACTTTAATGCAATAAAATAATCCATGAACATTGATGTCATACATCTCTCTCCATTCGGTCACGTCCATTTCGTGAATAAGCCCTTGATAACCCATTCCAGCATTATTCACCAAAACACTTGCCTTACCAAGCTTATCAGAAGTGGCTTTATAAGAAGCCTGAACATCACCCCAATCAGAAACATCTGTCTTGAAAAAATGGAAATTAGGATCATCCAGTTTCGGTTCCGTTCTTCCCCATCCCGCTACAATGGCTCCACCTTCCAACAATTGTTTCACCGTTTCCAAACCAATTCCTTTACTTACGCCAGTTACAATGGCCACTTTCCCTTGAATATCCATAGTGTGAAATTAACAAGCTAAAACTGATTATGGAACTGTAAAGCAATGTTAATCTTAAAACGATTTTTTAGTAACTTCTCAAAAAAAAGAAAATGATACTATCAACAACAGACTTTGTTCCGAATAAAGAAATTATAGAGATCGTAGGTATTGCTAGAGGTAGTACTGTAAGGGCTAGAAATGTAGGTAGGGATATCTTCGCTGGCTTTAAAAATTTAGTTGGGGGCGAAATAGATGAATACACCCAACTACAAGCTGAATCAAGAGAAGAGGCAATTTTTAGAATGACGAAGGACGCTGAAAAACTAGGAGCGCATGCTATTATCAATGTTCGATTTACAACCGCTATGATTATGCAAGGAACAGCTGAAATACTTGCCTATGGAACAGCAGTTAAGCTGAAGTAATTCATTCAAAAATGGCCGCTTTAATTATATGGACAGCGATCACAATTTGGGTTGTAATCGCTGTCAGAATAGCTTTTGGAATAAAAAGACGAATCAATCAACGCAGTAGCGAAGAATTTGAAAAACGTAGTAATTAACAATTACTGTAGCGCAATCAACTTCTGTAATAGAATAGTCATCCCCTTCTCGGCCTTTGCTGCCGCTGCCAATATTTTAGAAAGTTCAGCCACTTCCAAGTGATCTGGGTCACACAAATCAGTTATAGCAGAAATAGCGAACACAGGAAGATTCATATGTCGAGCTACA
Organism: Roseivirga seohaensis subsp. aquiponti; assembly: GCF_001267955.1. NCBI lineage: Bacteria > Pseudomonadati > Bacteroidota > Cytophagia > Cytophagales > Roseivirgaceae > Roseivirga > Roseivirga seohaensis. Next base: position 2,750 of record NZ_JSVA01000018.1, on the reverse strand, counting down.
ATTACTTCTGGTACAGTAGACATTCCAACAGCATCTGCTCCAATAATTTTCAAAAAACGATATTCAGCTCTTGTTTCTAAATTAGGGCCGCTCACACCAGCGTATACGCCTTCATGACACCTTATCCCTTCCTCCTTCGCAATCGATAAAGCCTGATCAATCATTTTTCGCTCGTAAGGCTCACTCATATCTGGAAAGCGTCCACCAAACTCATCAAGGTTAGCACCTGTTAACGGGTTCTCCTTAGTCAAATCAATATGGTCTTCAATAATCATTAAATCAGCCACCTGAAAGTTTAAATTTACACCACCAGCAGCATTTGAAACAAAAAGTTTCTTAATACCTAAAAGCTTTAATACACGGACAGGAAAAGTTACCTGCTTCATGTCGTAACCTTCATAATAATGAAAGCGCCCCTGCATAGCTACAACCCTCTTTCCTGAAAGTTCTCCAAAAATCAGCCTACCACTATGACTCTCTACTGTTGAGATAGGAAAGTGAGGTATCTCTTTATATTCAATTGTGTGCTCAATTCTAATCTTATCTACTAAAGCCCCTAAACCCGTTCCCAGTATAATACCAAATTCAGGCTTAAAATCATTTTCGGATTGAATATAGTTAAGTGCTTCAAAAACTCGTTTGGTATAGTCCATAGTATCAATTCTCAATTCAGTTTCAAAGATGCAAAAGATTTCATTTTGGGAGGAACTTTAAAAGTCAAAACTTAATTCCATAATCATACTTCTATAAAAGCGTATAGTTCTATGCTCTTTCAGGCAAAGGCCTTAATTTCGAATTGAAATCAAATCACAACATGATCACAATTGTAGTAGGAACCAATCGTATTAATTCAGTTAGTAGACAAGTCGCAAATTACTATCAATCCATTATTCAAGAAAAAGGCATTTCTGCCGAAATTGTTGATCTCGTTGACTTACCCCATGATTTCACGGGAACGGCTCTTTACGAAAACAATGGAAATAACGCTATTTTCAATACGATGAGAGATAAAGTTCAAAGTGCTGAAAAACTTATTTTTATCGTCCCTGAATACAACGGTTCTTTCCCTGGTATTCTTAAAACATTCATCGATGGATTAAAATACCCTCAAGGAGTTAGAGATAAAAAGGCTGCATTAGTGGGTATTTCCTCAGGCGTACAAGGCGGAGTTTTTGCAATGTCTCACCTCACAGATATTTTTAATTATTTAGGAATGCATGTATTTGCTCTTAAACCTAAACTAGCCGCTATAGAAAGTAACTTTATCAATGGCCGAATTACAAACGCCCTGTATAACGAGCTTATCAATACTCAGATTGATAAATTTATAAAATTCTGATTGGCAACTTTTCTTTTAAGGAGTCTGCCGGCAAAACCTAGCTAAAAAACTCATTAATAACTACAGTAGTACCTTTCCCTCATTCCGTTTAGGAAAGATGGTAATGTGGCCAAAAATAGTTGGTGACTTTGCGTTGAAATTTGTATTATATTGACATCGTAAACCTAAAGAGGAAGCGAGCTCTGCTGAGGAGCAACTTGCCAGCAATAGGGTTTACCAAGTAGAATAGCCTCCCTATTATGGGAGGTTTTTTATTCATCTTGTCATATGGCTAAAGAAAACCTGAGCGCTGATTTTTGAAGTACAAATACCATTGGATGAACTGCCTTTTGTGTTGATAGGAAAGCCCTCTATGCACATTTAGGTGTCCTTTTAGATGACCAAAGAATGACTCCAACCCATTTGTTGATTTAGGTATTCTTGGGTTGTACAAATAGTGGAACATATCAGGCAAAGCATTCCTGATCACCATGAATGATCGTCTTACTATTTTGTGGGTAAACCAGTATCTGCCAGTATCAGGATTGATGGTCTTTTGATTCACAAAGTCTTTATATATCTCATAGCATTGAACTAGCTCAACAAGCCAATAGTCTCTTTCTTGAGGCGATGTGATCAGATGAATTTTAGACACTATAAGCCTCAATTTTTTACCAGCATCGCTCTTTGGTTTATTGGATAACCATATCCGACACATGCGCTGTATATGAACCACGCACTTTGGGTAGGTACTTTAGACAAACCAGTTTGATTGCCTTGAGCAAAGCTTTATGGCCATCACTGGTGATACTTTCAACCTGTACACCCAACTTTAATAAGTTAGAAAGATCTTCGGCTAACTCTTCAAACCACTCACCATCAGTCAACCGATAAAACTGGGTGTACTTAATTGTATTGTCGCGATAAAGTATCAAGCAAAGACCATCTTTAAAGTAAGTACCATCTATCAATAGGTTTACTTGTCGGGAAGGATAAACCCTCAAAACAGGCGGTTTGGATAGATATTCATAGAAATAACGCCTTAATGTGCGAGCCGAATAACCGCTAGACAACGATAGTTCCTCGATTGTCCTACGCTCTAAAACCCATTTTTCAAACCAAACAAACCTGTTGAAATTGCTAACCGCCTTATTACTTGAAGTAAAAAGAATGCCACAGTTATTGCATTTATATCGTTGTTTTCCTGCCTGGTAACCCCATTTTATACTGGCCAGAAAACCACAGGCCCAGCAACGCTTTTTTTGAACTATTCATAGATACAAAAATGGCTTATTGAAACGCGTTTCAATAAGCCATTTTAAAACAATATGCAACCATCTGTTATTCAATACAATACAGCCGCTCAGTCACTGAATTACCAACTATTTTTGGCCATTATATCGGAAAGTGTCCCGTCCTAAATAAGCGATAC